>NZ_JBFTHK010000002.1:0-96667 GCF_056394205.1 Arthrobacter sp. 10T413_2
TCAGGGACGACGCCGCCCCGTTCGCCAAGGCCTTCGGTTCGGTGAAGGTGACCGCTTCCATCGCCGGGGAACGTTGGTCCACGTCGGTTTTCCCGGACAGCAAGAGCGGCTCGTACCTCCTGCCGGTCAAGAAGAGCGTCAGGACGGCGGCGGGCCTCCGCGCCGGCGACGAGGTCGACGTCGAACTTCAACTGGAGCTTGGCGGTTGAGAGGGCCTGACACAGCACAGGTGGGTTAAACAAAAGCAGGGCCCGTCCGAAGACGGGCCCTGCTCGAAACCTAACGGTCCCGGGTATCTAAAAGGAAATTAGATAGCCTGGATGTTGGTGGCCTGGGGACCCTTGGGGCCCTGCTCGGTTTCGAAGGAGACCTTCTGGTTCTCTTCGAGGGAGCGGAAGCCGGAGGAGTTGATCGCAGAGTAGTGTGCGAAAACGTCCTGTGAGGAGTCATCGGGGGAAATGAAGCCGAAGCCCTTTTCAGCGTTAAACCATTTGACGGTACCAGTAGCCATTATTTTTGTCCTTCGTGAAGGTGGAGGAACTGTCCCGACTTTCGGGTCCTCCTGTTTGGGGTGCTCAAAACCGCTGCTTCAGAAGAACAAGGTCTTGCAACCTTGCGTACTGCCTGAACTACGAACTGCATAAACACAACAACAGGATCAACTGTACAGGAGATTCTTGGGGCGGATTACCACACCCCCATCTTCTCAACATCTGCGCGGCCACCGCCCGCGGCAGCCCGGCACACGCGCCAGCTGCCTGCAGGCAGACAGCCTGTACCGGTCCCCGCCGCGGGCATATCCTGCAGGAAGACCAGTCCGTGACCGTCAGTTACCGGAGGAAGACCCATGGAAATGCCCAAAGCGTCCGACGCCGACAAGGAGCACTTCCGCTCGGTGCTCCCGGATCGTCCCGAGGTGGTCGTCAAGCCCATGTTCGGGAACCTCGGGGCGTTCGTGAACGGGAACATGTTCGCCGGCCTGTTCGGGCCCACCATCGGCGTGAAGCTGGGCGCGGAAGACAAGGAAATGCTCGAAAGTACCGAGCGGACTGTTCCGTTCGGACCGGCCGAGCGTCCGATGGGCGGCTACACCGGGCTGCCGGAGATCTGGAATGCCGAGGGCGACGGCGATGAGGCGCGGGCCAGGGCTTGGGTGGAGAAGGCATTCGAGCACGTGGCTGGCCTGCCCCCGAAGGCTTCGAAATCCCCCAAGGCTCCGAAGGCGAACGCCACGAGGAGGTAGCCATTCCACGTCAGCAGAGTCGGGCCGTAAAGGCGACCACGTCGCCCCCTGCTCCAGGGACGCCATCCTCGTGACACCTTCTCCACAGAAAATGTCCGCGGCGCACTCTAGAGTGAATCCAAGGACGTGATGCGCAACACCGCGAGGACCGGATGGACTACTACGCAATCAACGCACTGCGTGAGAACCATGCAGGCTGGTCCCTGCTGCGCGCCCAGAACGCGCCGCTCGCCATCTCGTTTTTCATGGCCGCCTTCACCGGCCCCAACCAGCGCAACCTGGGCCGCCAGCAGCTCATCGACAGCCTGGACGACGTCCTCTTCGGCCTCCGCGATGCCTACGGCGAGGACAAGTTCCCGCGGCAGGCAGCCGAGTATCTGGATGACTGGGCTGCTCCTGAGAGAGCGTGGCTGCGGAAGTACTATACCCAGGGCCAGGACGAGCCCCGCTACGATCTCACCGCGGCGGCCGAGGACGTGGTCCGCTGGGTGGAAAGCCTGCGCGGCCGCGACTTCGTCGCCACCCAGTCCCGGCTAACCAGCATCTTCGCCGTCCTCGAGCGGCTGGTCCAGCAGTCCGAAACGGACCCCGAAGTACGGCTCGCTGAGCTTCAAAAACAGCGCGACGGGATCGACGCCGAGATGCAACGGATCCGGGACGGCAACATACGCGTCATGACAGGCCCGGAAGCACTGGACCATTTCCAGCAGCTGACCGCCCTGGCCAAGGACCTCCTCTCGGACTTCCGCGAGGTCGAACAGAACTTCCGGAAACTGGACCGCCAGGTTCGCGAGCAGATCGCTACCTGGAACGGCACCCAGGGTGAGCTCCTGGAATCGATCTTCGCCAACCAGCAGGACATCAGCAGCTCCCTGCAAGGCCGGACGTTCCAGGGCTTCTGGGACTACCTCATGTCGCCGGAATCCCGGAGAAGACTGCAGGAACTCCTCCAACGCGCCACCCAGATCGAAGCCCTCGCCCACACCGAGAACCTCCACGCCGTGGCGAACCTGCACCAGGACTGGTTGCCCGCCGTCGAACAGACCCAGGGCACCGTCCGCCAGCTGTCCCAGCAGATGCGCCGGCTGCTCGACGACAAGGTCTTCCTGGAAAACAAACGCATCATGCAGCTCATCCGGAGCGTCGAATCCGGCGCCCTCGCCACCCGGGAGCAGCCGCCGTCGGGGGAGTTCATGACCATTGCGGCACCGTCCGTCGACATCACGCTGCCGTTCGAACGTCCCCTCTATGAGCCCAGCCGGCGGGTGATGGTCGACGACGACGTCCTCACCGCCGACGACGCGGACGTGGACGCCGGCGCCCTGTTCAGCCAGTTCCACGTGGACAAGGAACGCCTCAAGGCAAACATCGACGCCGTCCTCGCCGAGACGGAACAGGCCACCCTCGCGGAGGTTACCGCCGCCTACCCCGTCTCGCAGGGGCTCGCAGAGATCGTCGGCTACTACCAGCTGGCCACCGAGTCGGACTGGGCCAGCATCAACCCGGACGCCTCCCAACAAATCGCCTGGCAGTTGCCCGACGGCCGCATCCGCGAAGCCACCCTCGAACAGATCATCTTCGGAAGGCCAGCATGAATCCGGCAGCGAATTCTCCAGCCACTGCAGAAACGGAACTCCGCACACCCGAGGAACTTCCCGGCGTCGTCACCCGGCTGTTCAAAGGCGTGCTGTACGCCGAAGGGGACCAGAAGCTTTGGCAGTCGCTGCTGGGCCTGTCCTCCCAGGTCCGCGACTACGTATCCGTGCTGGGACTTGACCTGATCCTGGACGAATCTGAGGGCTACGCGTTTTTGAAGTCGCGCGAAGACCCCGACGGGACGCTCCCCCGGCTGATTCCGCGGCGGCAGCTGACCTTCAACGTCAGCCTGCTGCTGGCCCTCCTGCGCGGCCGGATGCTGGAGTTCGACACCAACAGCAGCGAGCTCCGGCTCATCATGACCGAGCAGGACATCGCGGACATGGTCGCCGTCTTCCTGCCCGAATCCAGCAACGAGGCCCGGATCATGGACCGGCTCGCCACCGACATTAAGAAGGTGGTAGACCTCGGTTTTCTGCGGCGGCTGAAGGGCCAGCCGGGCACATACGAGGTGGCCCGCATCCTCAAGGCCTTCGTGGACGCCCAGTGGCTGGAGGAGTTCGACGCGCGGCTGGCGGACTACCGGGCGACACTCGCCGGAACGCCGGTCAGCGGGACCGAAACGCCGGACGCCAGCGCAGAAGAGGAGGACAACAAGTGACCGCCGAACTGCAGGACACCCTTTTCAGCCTGGAGGATAAGACGGACGACGCCGGCACTCCCCCCGGCTTCCGGCTGCACCGTTTGGAGCTGCTGAACTGGGGCACGTTCCACCAAGGCGTGCGGACGTTTCGGCTGGACGGCGCCAACAGCCTCCTCACGGGCGACATCGGCTCCGGGAAGTCGACCGTCGTCGACGCCATCACCACCCTGCTCCTGCCCGCCAACCGGATCGAATACAACAAGGCCGCCGGCGCGCAGAAGAAGGAACGCTCGCTGATGTCTTACGTCCGCGGCTTCCATAAGAGCACGCGCAGCATCGGCGGTGAGTACTCCAAACCGGTGGCGCTGCGAGGCACCGGCGCCCTGACCGTGGTGCTCGCTGTCTTCCACAATGCCGTCCTGGAAAAGTCGGTCACCCTGGCCATCACACTCTGGGCCACCCAGGAGGCGGGCCAGCCCAGCCGCTTCTACTCGCTGGCCGAAGCGGACCAGTCCATCGCGGCCGACTTCTCCAACTTCGGCCAGGACCCGGTCCTGCTGAAAAGGAAGCTCCGAGCCGCCGGTGCCGCCGTGCACGACACCTTCGAGCCCTACGCCGCGGCGTTCAAGCGGCAGTTCGGCATCAGCGGCAACCAGGCCATGGAGCTGTTCCACCGCACGGTCTCCATGAAGCAGGTCGAGAACATCACCTCCTTCGTGCGGACCAACATGCTGGAGGAGGACAACGTCGGCGAGCGGATCGGCAACCTCATCCACCACTTCGACGATCTGAAAAAAGCCCACGATGCGGTGCTCCGGGCCAAGGACCAGATCGCCCTGCTTACGCCGATCAGGGACGGTGCCGCCCAGCACGCGAAGCTGAGCCGCGAGGACGAGTTGGCCCGCCGGCAGCGGGATCAACTGCACCTTTGGTTCACTGACCGGAGGCTGCAGCTGAGCCTGGAGCACCAGGCCGAGTTGGAACGAACCGGGGAACGGCTGCTGGAGGACAGCACCAAGCTGCGCACGGAGATCACGGCGCTGCGGCACGAGCTGCAGGCCGTGCAGGAGGATATCCGCACCAACGGCGGCGGGCGGCTGGCGGCGATCGACGCTGACATCGCTCGGCACGCTGTCGAGTCGCGGATCCAGCGGCAGCGCTTCGACACTTACGCCGCCGCGGCGAAGGACCTGGGGCTCCGCCCGCCCGAGGACAAGGTGTTCTTCGACGCCAACCGTGCCGGGCTCGGCGAAGTCGAAGCGCAGCTCGGCGCCCAGTCCGATGAGCTGCAGGACGACCGGACAAAACTGACCATCACCCGCACCGAGCAGACGGCCCGGCTGGCCGAGATCGGCGCGGAACTCCGCAGCCTGCAGTCCCGCCCCAACCTGCTCCCGCTCCCCCAGCTGGAGCTCCGCCGTCGGCTGTGCGACGGAACAGGCATCGCGGAAGCGGCGCTGCCGTACGCCGGCGAACTGCTGCGGGTCCGCGACGGCGAGGGCGCGTGGGAGGGGGCGGCCGAACGCACGCTGCACGGCTTCGCCCTCTCCCTGCTGGTGCCGGCCGAACACTATGCGGCCGTGAGCAGCTGGGTGGATGCGAACAACCTGCGCGGCCGGCTGGTCTACCTGAGGATCGGGGAATCCCCCGCCGCGCGGGCTGCCGAAGCGGGCACGCTCGCTGCCAAGATCGGCATCAAGCCGGGCACGCCGTTCCGCAACTTCCTGCTGGACGAGCTCGCCACCCGGTTCGACCACGTCTGCTGCGACACCCTCGAGGACTTCCGCCGCTATCCCAAGGCGCTCACCGTCAACGGACAGCTCAAGGGCGGCCGCGGCAGGCACGAAAAAGACGACCGGCGGGAGCTCACGGACCGGCGCAACTATGTGCTCGGCTGGGACAACCACGACAAGATCAGCCGCTTCCTCGCCGAACAGGACGAGGTCAAGGGCCAGCTCCAGATGACAGAGGCGCAGCTGGACAAGGTCAACGCGTCGCTCGGCGCGCTGGGCCGGCGGAACCAGCAGCTCGGCACCGTGCGCTCCGTGGCCGACTTCGGCGAGATCAGCTGGCAGCTCACGGCCCGGCGGATCGAAGAGCTTAAGGCCGAGAAGCGTGAGCTGGAAACCGCCAGTGACGTGCTGAAGCAGCTGACGGCCAAGGAATCCGCGGTGACCGCCGAGCTGGAGCGGCTGGAGGACAAGGCCGGCAAACTGCGGGAGCGCCTGGGCGCGAATGAGAAGGACGCGCGGGACATCGCCGAAGCCGTCGAGGAATGCCGCGGCATTCTCGCGGAGACTCCCCTGACGGACGACGGCGGGGTGCTGGCCGCCGTCGAACAGCTCACCGCCGCGGCACTCGGGGACAAGACGCTGACGTACAAGAACACCGGCACGGTGGAGAGCTCGGTCCGCGCCGGACTGACGGACACCATCGACGCGCTGTCCAAGCGGATCGCGCGGGCGGCAGAGAGCACCGTCCGGCTGATGGCGGACTTTCGTAACAAGTACCCGAACGAGACTACGGACATCGACGCCGCCCTCGAGGCCGCCGGGGACTACAACCGGCTGCTGGAGCAGCTGGTCAGCAACGATCTTCCCCGCTTCGAGTCCCATTTCAAGGAGTCCCTGAACCAGAACACCATCCACGAGGTGGTGGCATTCAACGCGTTCCTGGACAGCCGGCGGCAGGACATCGTGACCCGGATCGGTGAGATCAACCAGTCGCTGGCCGGGATTGAGTACAACCCGGGACGGCACATCCAGCTGGAGCACCAGAACACCTCGGACCAGGACGTGCGCGAGTTCATGTCGGATTTGCGGGCGTGCTCGGAGGGGACCATCGGCGACGAGGACCAGTACTCGGAGCAGAAGTATCTGCAGGTGGAGCGGCTGATCGAGCGCTTCCGCGGCCGGGAGGGCCTGACCACGCTGGACGAGCGGTGGACCGCCAAGGTCACCGACGTGCGGAACTGGTTCACATTCTCCGCATCCGAGAAGTGGACCGAAACGGGCGAGGAGTTCGAGCACTTCACCGATTCGGGCGGCAAGTCCGGCGGCCAGAAGGAAAAGCTGGCATACACGATCCTCGCGGCGGCGCTGGCCTTCCAGTTCGGGCTGGGGTCGGCGGCGGGCGGTACGTCGGCGGGTGCGGCCGGGAAGAAGTCCGGCCGGAGTTTCCGGTTTGTGGTGATCGACGAAGCGTTCGGCCGCGGATCCGACGAGTCCGCGCGGTACGGGCTGCAGCTGTTCCAGCGGATGAACCTTCAGCTGCTGATCGTCACGCCGCTGCAGAAGATCCATGTGATCGAGCCGTTCGTCTCGCACGTGGGATTCGTGGCGAACACCAACGGCGACGACTCCCAGCTGCGCAACATGACCATCCAGGAGTACCGGGACGAACGGGACCGGCGTGCCTAACCGGCGTCCCGAGGGCCCCGAATCGAGCTTGCGAGGTTTGGGAAGGGACTTCCGCGCTGAGTCCTGGACTACGGTGGCTGGGTTGCGGGCGCAGTCGCTGAAGGCGTGGACCAGCGGTGCGCTGCTTCGGGAGCTGCTGGAACCGTCGGGCGCGTACCCGCGCCGTCGTTCGCTGAAACGCCCGACGGCGGCAGCCCTCCTCAGCGATTACGCTGCGGCCCAGCGGTGGGCGGCTGAGCTGTTCGCTGGGGCCGGGCCATACGAGCTGGAGACAGTGGAGGTAGGGCGCCGCACGGTCGGCTCCAACCGGATTCCGGCCGGGGCGGTATTCGCTACCGTGGAGGACGAGATCGGCTTTGTTGGCAAGTCGCGCGAGGCGGCGCGGTTCAGGGAGCTGGCGTCCGGCCTTAGTGAAATCGATCCGCTGCTGCTGGACTGGGCTGTGCGGCGACCGCTGAGGCTTTTGGAGCTGGGACCTGACGCCCTTCCCGCGGCGCGGGTAGCACTGTGGCTTCGAGACAATCGCAAGCCTGGAATCTACGTTCGGCAGCTCGGGCTGCACGGGGTGCACACGAAATTCATCGAGCGGCACCGGCAGGACATAGATCAGCTGCTCGGTGCGCTCATGCCTGATTCCGGTATCGATGAGCCGGACGCTGTCGTGGCAGCGTCCGTGGAAGAACCTCCCGTGGAACCGGCCGAGCCGGAGGTTGCCCTGGACGAAGGTGCCGGCCGCACTCCGGCGGCACGCTTTGCCCGCCGGCACGGGTTCCTGCATCCGCCTGAGCTCGTCCGGTTCCGCGTCCTCGACCCTGCGATTTCTGCTCTGGGCGGCGCCGTGGACATCACGGTCACAGCTGAAGCCTTCAGCACCCTGCAGCTGCCTGTGCGCACCGTGATTGCGACTGAGAACCTGGTCAACTTCCTTGCCCTGCCGGAGCGTCCCGGAACGCTGGCCCTGTATGGAGCCGGTTATGGTTTTTCGTCCCTGCGGGATGCCGACTGGCTCCGTGAGTGCGAGATCCTGTACTGGGGCGACGTCGATACCCACGGCTTCCGGATCCTCGACCAGCTCCGCGCGGTCCACCCGCACGTGGAGAGCGTGCTGATGGACGAGGAAACCCTGCTCGCGCACCGGGAGGCATGGGGAACGGAGCCGTCGCCGTCGCGGGCTGCGCTGACCAGGCTGACGGCTGAAGAAGCGCTCCTCTACGAAGCACTGGGCAACGACACCTACGGACCGGCCGTCCGCCTGGAACAAGAGCTGATCCGCTGGGATTGGGCGATGGAGCGGCTCAGACTCCAGCGCCCGAGCTGAACGATGAGCGCGAGTCTGGGCTTCTGAGCACTAATCCGGACTCCACTGCCGCTTCAACAAGACGGTCCTTCTCAATGACCCGCCCAACCCGGCCGTAGGCGGCGAGGTCACCTCCGACCGAAGCGACCCCTCCGGCCGCAAGCCCAAGGGGATCCGACCGACGTCTTTATTAGAGGAGTGCGGAAGCCTTCACAGGTACTTCTTCAAGACTCGTGCGAATGTGTCCCCGGTAGCCACGAGCCACTCGACGAGCTCCTGGGACTGAGCCCCGTCTAGGAAGTCGCCGGGACGGCTGATGACGAGCTTGGATGCCTTGCGGTCGGGTTTGTCGTCCCACTCGAGGACGAAGCCAAGGTCGGCTTCGATGGCCTCGCGCTGCGCCAACAGCTTCGCGTAGAGGTCCTTGTCGTAGTTGATCCAGAAGATCGTTGTGACGAGCTTCTTCTGCGAGTTGGCCTGGAGGGAGATCACCGCACGGGAATCTCCGATGCCGACGTCGTACCAGTTCTGAGGGGCGGGCTTGCGCCAGGCACTGATGTGGGTCGCTTTCACCAGGCCGTAGTCGCGTACCCGCTCGAAGAACGCAAGCTGGGCGTCCTTCACTGACACTCGGCTTCCGGTCCCAGTGTGACCGCTCATCTTTTTGCGGCGGGTGGTCATCGCCTCCTCGTCGACATCAAAGCCGGAAGCTTCCGCGAGCTCTCCTGCACCGATGAACTGCTCGGGATCCGCGTGGCCTTGTTCATCGAACCGGAGCCCCTCCTTCTCAAGCACCACCCGCGGGTCATCGACGCGGGCGGGATCGGTCCAACGGAAACCAGATGAGATCGTCCCGCTGCTCTGCAGGACCCGCCAAGCGTTGGCCATTGGGTAGTTCGCGATCATTGCAGCCAGCGGCTGAGCCCAGGTGCCGGCGACAATCGCGACGTCGCCATAGGAAGTCCAGCGCCCTGCAGGGATCTCGGCGACTATGGCAGCAACCCGGCTACGCAGGGCTGACGGCTCGTCGCCCACAGCGACGACACTCTCGTCCGGACCCGGCCAGAGTTCGATGATCTTCTCTGCCAGTTCAGCGCTGCGGGCGTTGATCTCGTCGAGGCCCCATGTAGCGCGCGCAGCAATCGCCTGGTTCATCGATACGCCGCTCCTGGCCAGCATCTCGCGCTTCTCTTCGAACGGCTTGTTGCTGAGTTCGCTGTTGTAGCCGCTTAGAGTGAGGTTGCCGAGCGTATGCACGACCCGCTCGTGTTCGTAGTCGATGTCTGCGTCAGCGCTGAGACCCTCCGCGAACATCGTGCGCACGGAATCAGTCATAGTCTGTGGCAACACATGCTCAATTGTTAGGTGCCTAGGGTCGAGGTCGACAATCTCCTTCGGGCGGTACGCCTCTTCGAGCCACTGCAGGATGAGCTTCTTTTGCGTCCCACGGCCCTGCCAGTAAAACGCAACGGTCCCTGCAGCCTCGCGAACCTGTAGGTCGGTCGCGAAGTGCTTGCGGCCGCGGGACAGGTATTCGCGCAGCGCGACGTCGATGTGGTCCGCCTCGCTGATAGCACCCACAGCCTGGAGCAACGTTCGGTTCAGATTCGCGGTGGCACGCCCAATCACGATGCGCCGCACGAAGTAGGACTCCAGATACGTCAGCGCCCGCACTACTTCATCGTCAGCCGCGGTGCCGGCAGCACGTCGCGCAAGGATCTGCATCACCACCGGATACGCGGTCGTCGAGCCCCAGGACTTGATCCTGGTGAGTCGGCGGTGAATCTCGGCGTGCTTCTCCCCCGCAGGCTTGAGAATGGTCGCGAGCACGTCGCCGAGCTTGGCGATACGGACCACCTCGGCCTCGATCTGATCGACAGTCTTCAGCTTCTCCAGGCGCCGTTGCTGTCCGACGTAGGTGTCCGACTGCTTGGCTCGTTCGTCGCGCTGAGCGAGGTCCAGCCAGAACAACAGCTCGAGATTCTCAGAGTCGAGTTTCTTCTCAAGTGGAAGCCAAACGTTCTCGTAGACCAAATCTGCGCGGTCACCGAGTCGCATGAACAGATAGTTCTTGAGCAGGTCACTTTGCGTCAGCCGGAGGCCCGTGTTGTTCAGCGACTCGAAGATGCGGTGTGCGTTGTCCGAGGGCTCCGCTGTGACGACGACAAGCGCGAGACCGCGAACGACAGCAGCTTCGAGCATCTCCAGGTCATTTGGGTCGTCCGGGTCCCCGGCCGCAGCGATCTTCGAGCGAAAGAACCGGTACGCGTCGCCAACGGCATCTTCCCCGCCAGCCTGAGGCGCACGATTGAGAACCGCCATGTATGCGGGCCGATCCGTCTGGGTCGGCAAGACCTTAAGCGGTTTGCCGCTGTCGAAGACGTTGATTAGGTACTGTGCGTCAAGGCCGCTCGCCCGATCGGTGTCTCCCGTCTCAATCAAGTGGTCGCGGAGCGCTGCCAGAAGGAGAGTTAGGGTCGTCAGGCGCTGCTGACCGTCGACGACCAGGAACTTGTTGACGCCGATGGCGCCGAAGTCAGGACTGCTCGCCAGCACGAGGGAGCCGATGAAGTGCGAGGCCTTCGGGTCGTCGACAAGAGTGCGCTCCAGCTCCACGACGTCTGACCACAGCTGGTCGAGCTGCTTCTTGCCCCACGAGTACACGCGCTGGTAGAGCGGAATTTGGTATTGCTTCTTGCCTTCCAGAACACCCGCAAGAGTCCCGTTTTCCGCTCGAACCACACATGCCTCCTTCGGGTTACGCTAACGAAACGAGACTACATGGCGTTGTCTCGCTACCGGCGGCTACCAGAAGCCGAAAATCCCCGCGCTGTCGGCCCAGCTGCCTGGCCACATCCTGCAGCTTCACACCGACAGCTACCGCAACCCGGGCCAGCTGCCCGAGGGTGCCGTGCTCATCGTTGGCACAGGCCAGTCCGGCGGCCAGATCGCCGAGGAACTCCTCGCCGTCGGCCGCGAAATCCACCTCGCGGTGTCCACGTGCCCGGAAGCGCCGCGCCGGTACCGCGGCAGGGACCTCCTCTATTGGATGATGCAGCTTGCACAGTTCGGCCCCGACTTCGGACTGAACGGCCTCACCGTGGGGCAGCTGCCCTCCCCCGCGGCGAGGTTCGCCTGCAACCCGCTGGTGTCCGGCGCCGACGGCGGCCACGACATCCACCTGCGGGACCTCGGCCGGCGCGGCGTCCGGCTGCACGGCCATTTGGAAGCAGCCGACGACGGCGACCTCGTTTTCAGTGATGACCTTCCGGAACGCCTGGGCCTGGTGGAGGCGGCGTTCTACCAGCGGATGAAGCCGATGTTCGACAGCTATATTGCCGCCGCCGGCATGTCGGCACCGGAGCCGGAGCCACCGCGCAAGGACGACTGGCTTCCTTCGGAGCCGGCGCGGCTGAATCTCGAAGCCGCCAACGTCACGTCGGTCCTCTGGGCCACGGGCTACCGGCTGGACTTCAGCATCTTGGACATCCCGGTGCTGGACGAATGGAACTACCCCCGCCACCACCGCGGCGTCACCGAACACCCGGGCTTGTACGCCGTCGGGTTGCCGTGGCTCACGGGGCACGGATCGTCCATCGTGGCGGGTGTGGGCCGCGATGCCGAATACATTGCACAGCACATCGCCGGTAACATTGGGAAGGACGCCGCCGCCCGATGAAGGCGGCGTGCCAGAGGGGCGGCTACCCGGTCAAGGACTGTCGAAGTCCACTGGTGCGGCGAGGCCGGCGGAGCTGAACCAGTCCCTGGCCCATGCCTGGACCGAGGGCATCGCGAGTTGCTCGGCAACAACCTCCGGCGGCCCGTCGAATACAGACTTCCCCTCCTCCAGGAGGTCCCCGGTGCCGCTGCCGGCGAGGAGCCCGAAGAGGGCAGGCTGGTCGAGGAAGGGAAGCTTCCCGCCGTCGCCGTCGGTCAGCACGCCCCAGCGCGAGGTGAACAGCGAAAACCCCTCCGGGCGTTCCCCGTGGTCCGCTACGAGCGGGCAGGCTTCGCCGTCGAGCCGGATCCGCCGGTAGTTGGGCTCCGTTTCGTCAAGGGCCATCAGTTGGACATCGTCCAGCCACGAAAGCCAGACCGCTGTGCACTCTCCCGTCAGCGGATACGGGGCGGCGGCGATGTAGCCGGCCTTGCTCACGTGGGCGGAGTGGCCAACGGCGATGTTGTGCAGCTGCCCCCCGGACCAGCGGCAGGACCGCGCTGACAGGCTGGCGGTAGCTGGCGAATTTCCGCCGCATCACGTCGGCGCTTGAATTCGAGCCGATGGAGACCACCAGGGAACGGGCCTCCAGGGGTGCCGCGCCGGCTTGCGCAAGGGCTTCATCCAGTCCGGCGGAAAGATCAAGGGACCGGAATTCATTGCCGTCCATGACACCCGAGACCACGGGCGGGTCCCACGGATACAGCAGCGGATCGAGATGGCCGGCGCCGCCGGCCCTGCTCAGTCCCATGGAATCAGCCGGGTGAAGCCTGATGGAGCCGTCGGCACCGTGCTGGAGACTAATCAAGGTGGCCCGCTTTCATGGTCGGGACTTCCAGTGTCCCGCACTCTTGGGGAACCGGGCCTTCGGCGCAGAGGGAGCCCCAGATCCCGGCCCCGGAGATCGACTACGTCTCCATGGACGAGTGGGACGGTAACGCAGTGTCGCGCCGCCGGATAACGCAGGGCTGGGAGGACACGAACATCCGCAGCGCCGCGGTTCTCCCCGGAGACGTGCACCGCAGCTGGGCCAACGACGTCAAGGGCGGACTACAAGGACCCAGCCTCCCCTGTGGTCGGCTCGGAACTGTCTGCACCTCCATCACCTCCACCGGGAATGGCTCAGACTCAACTGTGGTCCGGTCAGGCCCTAAACCCGCATCTGAAGTTCTACAAAAGCTGTCACTTTCGCCGAGATCGCCGTTGCGAACAAGTCGTTCGACGTCCCGGAGCAACCTAGGCGTCCTGTCAGCGCGAAGGTCATTCGAGGAAGCTTCTATGAGATTACGAAGGGAGCGGATCCGGGCCTGAAGTTGGAAGGCTGTGCACAGTGAGCCAGAGCTTCGTGGGTCCGCTGGTGGAGACGTCCCTGGAACGGATGAGCTTTGACCGCCGCGCGTTCCTGGGCGCCGATACCGTGACGGCCAAGGACGGGATCTGCGAGGCGGACCATGCCCAGACGCGGCTCAAGGAACTCATGGCCCGCCAATGGGGTTTTGAGACGTGGGGGCCCGCGATGTATAGGTCGCCCCCGTGTACGGACGATACATTGAACCCATGACGGACGAAGACCCGTGGTACGCGCAGTTGCGCAGTCAGTGGAAACCCAGCCGCGTGAAGTTGCTGATGATCGCGGAGAGTGCGCCGGCCGACGGCGGCGATGTCTCGGCCCGCAGGTTCTTCTATGCAGACCGGCTTGGTCCCGACAACCTGTTCCGTGGCGTGGTTGAAGCGATGTACGGCGCCTCTAAAATGGATCTACAACGAAGCGGGAAGCGTCCCTGGTTGGAACGCCTCCGCGATGACGGCTTCTTCCTCATCGATCTCGCCCCATACCCAGTCAATGCCCTCAGCGCTGCCGAGCGTCGGCGAGTCCTGCACCAAGCCGTTCCGAGTTGTGTGGCGCGCGCATCGGCTCTTGATCCCGTGGGCGTCGTCGTGGTGAAAGCGGATCTCTACGGGATACTTAATCTGCCGCTCGCCTCCGCTGGCCTTCCGCTCCTGCATGACCGCCCGATCGCGTTTCCCCTCGGCAATACGCGAGCCAATTTCGCCGCTGGGTTCAACCAAGCCCGGCAGCGGCTTCCCTCGTAGTGCAGTCCGATCGCAGAACGATCACTGCGGTGGCGGCAGGCACGGGATTGCGGCTACCGAGACAGCGAGAAACGTCCCCAGGCTCGTCCTACTCGTAGCCGGCAAATCTGGGCAGATTCATACTCGCGAACGTGATGAGGAGCGAAAATTACAGAGCCCCACTGCCACCACCCGAGCCGCCTGGAGCCCTCGTTCATTCGGCATCGATACCACCTGCGTGCCGTTCGGCCTCTCCCCGACGTCCTACATAAGGCTGACGTTCTTGTGATAGTGGAAGTGGCTCTTGACACTTGTCGACACGTCGATGTTCTTCACTCCGGTTGTGCTCGGGGTGAATCCTTTGAGGCCGGCCGCTGCCTGTCCTCCCTGGGCGAGGCTGAAGGCGATTTTCAGGACGTCGTCGTTGGTCGAGTGGTAGTTGTAGACCGCGTCGTCGACCCGTCGGGTCAGGGTGTGCCAGTCGCTCTTGGCAGCGATGGCGGCGCCAAGCAGGTGGACTGCTTGAATCCGTGGGCCGTCGGGCTTGGTGCCCAAGGTCTGGGCGGCGACTGTCATCGCGCGCGCGCCGAGGCTGTGGCCCACCAGAACGTAGGACTCCGCGTTGGTCCGGGCAAGCAGGTCGGCCAGAATGACACCGGTCTTTTCGGCGCGGTTCTTAGCGACGTGCCAGGGGTTCTTCGCCAGGTCTGCTGCGAACAGAGCCGGGGCAAGTGGGCCAAGCTTCTTCGCCGCCATCTTCGCGGCCTTTGCCGCGGCCTCCTTCAGAACTGCAACGGCCACGACCGTTGCCGCTCCGCCACCACCGAGGACCCCAAGGTCCTTGAGCTCCTTGGCGCCCCAGTGGACCCGGTAGACAGGTGAGTCCGGGTACCGCGTGGTGATGATGTCATGCCACTCGCCCCATCCTTTGCCGTTCTCGCTGAGGAAGCCGTTGCAGACGACCACCGGTACGCCTGGTCCTCCTTGCAGCATCTCGATATGGAATGACTTGTCCTCGCGGACATAGGCATTCATCACCGAGGCGCCCAGCGCGCAACCCAGGGAAGCACCAAGAGCCGTTATCACGAGGGTGCCGCCGGCCATGCCGAGCCCTCCGACCGCCAGCGCGCCGCCACCCAGCAACGCCAGCCCATAACTTGTGGCTGCGGCGCCGGTGTAGCCCCCAACGAGCGCGCCGACAGCCCCTCCGATCGCAGGTGCCGCGAGGTAGGCAAAAGGGGTCGCTGCAGCGATGCCCGCGCCTGCGAAGCCTGCAACTCTGATGTCACGGGCGAGGTTGCGTTTGTCGTATTTGAGGAACTCCTCATAGTTGTTGAGCTCGCCCATCTTTCGGTCGGCCTTGGCGAAGCCGGGGATCTCGTGGCGGTGCTCGGCGCAGTACCGCTGAACCCCGATGGCGCCTTGTCCGCGCACGGCCATATTTTTGCAGACGGGGCCTGCCGCGCAGGGCGAGGTCGGCGATCCGCAGTCGCTACACAGGTATGCGGGCACGTGTCCCATCGGCAGGTTGGACTTCCGGTGTGAGTGCTCTCCGAAGCAGGCCGAACACCACCCGTACTTCTCTTCGATCGCGAGGTCGTGTGCCAGATCGGCGATCCACTCGGCCACCTTCTGGTGCCCTTCAGCTCGCTTCTGAGCGTTCTTCTGCTGTTCCTGATCTGGCCTGGTGACGGCTTCGTACCTGGCTATTGCGAAGGCCCACGCGTTTGTCACTAAGGCGCGGCTGTCACCGAGCCCACCTTTCTCGAACTCGGGTACTTCGTCCGTGCTGCTGCCGGAGAGCGTGAGCCTCTGCCCCTCAGGCGGGACGACCTGACACTGAATGCGATTCCCGTCAAGGATGCGGAAGAAAACCTCTGATTTCGACATACCTACGATCCTCTCAGATTCGGATTGCCGTGGCCCCCAGCAGCTAGAACATGTTCAGCTCGCGCATAACGGCAGTCTCAGTCCTGCATTGCAGGCGTATGACTCTGACCTATCTCGGCCGCGCCTCCTGTGCGATCCAGCGGCCGGCTTATCCTGCAGGAAGACCCGTTCAATTGCCGTCAGTTTCCGGAAGCACCCATGGAAAGGCCGAAAGTGTCCGACGCTAGCAAGGAGCACTTCCGCTCGCTGATGCCGGACCTCCCCGAGGCCGTCGTCAAGCCGATGTTCGGGAAGCTTGGGGCGTTCGTGAATGGCAACATGTTCACTGGCCTGTTCGGTCCCACCATCGGCGTGAAGCTCTCCAAGGCGGACAAGGCGACGCTCGAAAGTACCGAGCGAACCGTTCCGTTTGGGCCGGCCGAGCGCCCCATGGGCGGCTACACCGGATTGCCGGAGATCTGGAACGGCGAGGGCGACGGCGATGAGGCGCTCGCCAGGGCCTGGGTGGAGAAGGCGTTCGAGCACGTGGCCGGGCCGCCGCCAAAGACTCCCAAGGCCCCCAAGGCCTCGAAAAAGTAGACATGCCAAGTAGTGAGCGGAACTCGTCGTCGTAGCGGACGTCTAATCCTGACGCGATCCACTGAGTTGCTTCCGACAATTCGTCGATTAACCAAGAGTTATTCGACGTCAACCTCGCCTGCGCTCTCTGCGGCGACCAGTTCGGCCTCGATCTGCTCTGAGACTTGGGCGTCCACGCCGACCTCGTCTCCTTGGTCATCTTCGCCAAGGCTGGCGCGGTATTCGTTGCGAACCTCCCAGAGCGACTTCCCAGACCCTTGGATTTTCCAGAATCGCCAACCATTGATGCCGCCCCGATACAGGTCGGCCGAATTGACAGCCACCCCCGCCGCGGACGGCGTGTCATAACCGACATCGCCGACAAACACGCGCCCGTCGAGCCCAACCGCGGCGGTCGCGCCGTTCAGGACAGCGGGACGAGCTACGAGCACGGTTCCCGGCTGAATAAGCCCCTCCGAGACAAGCAGAGCCAGGTCGACTTCCCCCGAAGGTTCTGGCTGCTCCGGCTGCGCTGCGAGTCCAGTATGTCCTGCTGGGGCAGGCCAAACCTTTAGGACCGACGCCGCGAGCCTCGCCGTACGCGCAGTGATCGCCGTCTCGTCCCAATTGGTCGGGGCGGCCTGAATGACATCGTTCGTGAGGAGCACGTCGTTGACGTGCTGAAAGTGCTCTACCTTCGTCGCCCATGACCCGTTTGAAACCTTCGAATTCAGTTTCTGGGTCACCAAGGTGAGATTGCCCATTTCATGCAGAGTGCGGTCACGTGACGCCGCCTTCATTTCAGCATCGTCAGGCGACCAAGTATCCGGCCAGTTTGCCCGCCACTTCCTAGGGAGGAAGTGCTCGACCGTACCGACCCCACGCGCGATCGGCCCCATAGCCAGTGCATTCCAATCAGGGTAACCACGGCGGTAGTCTTCGAGCGCTTCAAGGATCATTCGGAGTCGAGCCCGGAGATACCTGTTGTATGCGGGTGCGCCCTTCAGCGCCGAGGTGACCTCTGCGTCGTCCGGCCAATACCCGACCGGCGTCTTGTTCGAAGCGAGGTAGGACTGGACTTCAATGGCCAGACGATCGTGCGGCTGCTTGCTGAGGTGGACGAGGAGGTCGACCATGAATCGGTTTGTGCCCTGCGAGGGCGCTTTCACGATCGCGCGGCGGACGAACCAGCTTTCGAGGTACTTGAGGATCTGGCTCTTTTCTTCTTCCGGAACATCGAGCTGTGGCTCCTCATCGAGCCAGATCAACAGTGGTCGCACGACCTCAGAATCAAGAGTGCCGACGCGGTAACTGAACCATTGTGCCCTCGTCAACGGACCGTTTACCGCCTGCGCCCCCTCGATCACGAACCGATATCTATCCGCCGCCGTCTTGATCTCAGGTAGCAAAGTGGACAGGTCGGACCGCTTGTCGGTCACGTAGCCCTTGAACTGCGTGAATAGCTCTCGAATCGGGAAATCTTCCAGCAGTCGGGCGCGCAGCCAGTGCCAGAGGAACCAGGACGCGCGCGCGTGCGAGATGCGTCCGGCCGTCACCTGCGTGACCCACCACGGAGTCTCGAGTTCAGCCCAGTTACTGAGGTACGCGACTTCGACTTCCGCTTCGGTGCCCGCGTGATTCTGGAAGATGAAGTTCTTGATGAGGTCCGCGGCGCTCAATGGCTCGCCCCGTGCATTCAGCGTCTCAAAGATCGCCTGCGCATCCTCTGTCGCGTCGAGGCGAATGCTCACGATCTCGAGCTGACCGGACACGGCATCAACGAGGAGCTTCGCGCTGATCTCGAGCTCGTCCGCTTTGTCGAGCCACACGCCTATGGAATCGCTGAAGTACTGATGCGCCTCAGCGAGCCGCGATGGCACGACGCTCGAGTAGTCAATCGGAGCAGGGGCGCTCATGACCGATTTAAATCCCACCCGGTCGAGATTCGTCGGCCAGACCTTATAGCGGTCCTCAGGCTTCTTGAGGAAGGCGGCCGGATTGACGATGAGCGGCTCGACCTGTGCCGCGAGCATCGTCAGACCGCGGTCGTCAAGCTGTGAGTGAAGTGAGTCGAGGAGGATCTGGAGCGTCGTGAGTCGCTGCTGACCATCGATGACACTCCACTCCTGCATTGTGCCAAGCGTGGAAGGCAGTTGCTGTACGACGAAAGCGCCGAGGAAATGTGTGGCGGCCGGGTTTTTCGTGGCCAGCACATCAGCGAGCCGCGCTATGTCCTCCCACAGGGGCTGCCATTGCCGCTCCTTGGACCAGACGTAAGGGCGCTGGAAAAGAGGCACCACCATTCTCGAGGGCTGATAAAAGACCTCCCTCGGATTGACCTTCTCGGGCTTCATGCCTTGTTCTCGTTCGTCGCCATGACTGCACATTCCTAGCTGGGTGAATCAGTTGTCATCTGCTGTCATCGGCTTCCCCAGGAAGGGGTGGTCCGAGACAAGCCCATAGCTGAACCTACACAGCGCGGCTGGTGTTCAAGATCACCAACGGTGTCGGCGCGCCGTGCCACTCCGATTCTCAGCTGAATGTCGCAGCTCACCGGGCAGGAGTCCCACTACAAGGCGGCGCTCATTACACGCCAATTCGGCCTCAACAAAAGTTGGTCACCCGCCTGCCTCACTTCCACCTCAAGGTATAGGCTCGTGGCGAGCCATGGAGGGGCAATGAATAAAGACAAGTCGAAGTTCCGCGAAGTGCTGGTCGAAGTCGCCGAGTACGACAAGGACGGAAACCCCATCCCCCTCGACTCGCTGAGTTCGGGTGGGGCCCGGAACGCCGACGGCTCTCTCATCACTCAATACCGGAATCCGAGGCTTCCGGAGCCAGCCAACGAGCCTGAGGTTGACCCTGAGTTTGACGAGTGGCTGAACCGTGAACACGACGCGCGGGTCAAACGCGAAAAAGAGGCCGAGGATCTCCGTATCAAGGAATATGCGGAACTCGCCAACCTTGTTCTTGACAATGTCGTGAAACCGTACGCGCGGCAAGTCGTCATTCCGCGGGCGACGGAGCTGTGGAACACCACATTACTGCCCGGGGGCAAACGGTTTGGGCAGCGTTGGATCCGCTCAAAGAAGAGCCAGCCCGAGATCCCAAACGTGAGCGGGGATGCGCCTGAGTTCCCGGCCGGGACCGTCGAACCGCTCGTAAGCAGCCACAACACCGACCACATCGTTGACATGTCGCCCATCCAAATCGGCGACGAGGACACCCCGCTGGTCGGCGTGATCCACGTAGATGAATATTGGAGCATCAATCCGCCGAGGGCCTCAGCGGCGTTTGACGTTACGGGGAACTGGGCAAACGTACGCCCAGTCGAAAATCGTAAATCACACCCTTAGCGCTATCCAGCAGGGAACACGGCTCTGATCGTTGATCTCGCAGCCATCCTTCCTTATGGGATGCGAGACTTCTCGCGGGGATCTTGCTTCTGGAGGCCTCTATCCATTCCTCGATCTTGGGCAGGAACGGGTCCGTAACCGGCCTCGATAGACCGGTTCCGCGATCGGCTGGCCCGTGTCTCGGGCAGCAACGTGCCTGGCCACCATGTGGTGCGAGCGGCAGGTGAGGGCAGTAGCCGCCTGCGGGCAGTTTTCCATGGCCGCTAACATATGCAGTTCTTGTTGCCGCAACCACAGCGGTTTTCACGCATTCGCCTAAGACGACCCATGAGCTCGTCGGGTATTGAATCTCGGGAGAATGACGGGGCTATCTCACTTCTGATCCAATTCCGAGCGACGTCGGCGCCGCGTTGAGCCTGTCGGCAGTGTGGGCCAGGATCTGCAAGTTCTCAATCTTCTCTACAAATTTGCCCACATCGCGTACGCCGGGGCCGACAAGAGGACGGGCCGGGTGCATGACGTCATTTCGAAAGTCCGAAAGCCCAGACTTGAGACGTTGCCAGCCGCGGCCTGCTGGGAGTGCCTCACGGAACACTGCGTCCTTGCCGGCCAGTCTCAGCAGGTCCTCCAGACTGCATGCGGCAATATCATCGATGTACTGGTCCGCTTCCCTGAGGCTGCTTACGAGTACCGCATGGGCAGCCCGCCTAGCTTGGGTCAAGTGCTCGATCGCAAACTCTTGGCGATGAAAGCGGCCACGCAAGAAGTCAGACAGGCCGATTTCCACCGACGCGAGTTGAAGATAGGCGAACGATCTCGCCAGCGTTGAGCCTAGATCGGAGGGAGTTATGAAGCCCGAAATACGGCTACCTGTCAGGACGAATATAAAGTCATGCTCATCGAGCTTCCGTGCCAATTCTAGTATCGGAGTATCCGCGGAGATCAGCTGACCAATCCTGAGCGCCTGTGTGCCCTGCGCGACGCTAGCGGGCGCTCCCAGGCGGCTAAAGATGCCAACGGGCTCTCCGTTATCGACTACGGGGCAATAATCAAACTGCTTTTGTTGCATGCGAAGAATGAGCGGCTCGATTGGCTCCTGGGTTCCGCAGACCATCGCTTCAGAGAGCGGCCACGCCATGTGTCGCGCCTCCATCGAACCCAAAACACCCCTGAGTTGCGTCAAGTTGTTGTCCCTTCAGACGATTCAGCTTGCAGCGGTCCTCAGACCTCAGGACCAAGGAAGCTGCCCTAATCATCGGATATGCCGGCACCATCTTTCCCGTTGCCCCCGTCTGAGACGTTACGCTGTTCTGCCGCCGGATTGCCGAGCGATTTGCGAGAGGACCGGTTAGACTCGCGGAAAACAATTCATTTGGCTCGTCCCACCGCGAAGCACAGGCTAAGACGCCGCGCGTTGAAGGTCAGTGTACAGCCGACAAGTCATTGGGCTGCTGCGCGTGTATGAGCCGATATTCTTAATCCACCATGACTAAGACCCCCGTTCCGCCAGCCGCTCCTTACGGCCGCAAGAAGACCGCCAAGTCCATCACGGTTCTAGACCTCTTCGCCGGAGCGGGCGGGCTAACCCAAGGCTTCTACGCTGCTTCTCCCCGGTTCGTCACGGAACGTGCTGTGGAGTTCGAGCCGGCAGCGGCGGCGTCGTTCGCTGCAACGTTCGGCGATAAGGTCTACCCCGGGCCGATTCAGGATTGGCTCGTCAAAGAACCCGTTCCCGAAGTGGATGTCGTGATCGGTGGACCGCCGTGCCAGGGCTTCTCTCAGCTAGGCAAGCAGGACCCGGACGATGTCAGGAATCAGCTTTGGCGGCCGTACGCTGAAGCGCTTCGCAGGGCCAAACCGAAATACTTCATCGTCGAAAACGTTCCCGCTTTCAGTAAGTCGCAGCAGCTCCAGGACTTCCGAGACGCCACTGGCAAGGATGGCATCATCGGTGATTACTCATTTCAGTGGCATGTTCTAAACGCGGCTGATTATGGGGCTCCGCAAGCACGCAAAAGGGCCATCCTTATTGGGCATCACCGAGATCTGCCCTTCCCCGGATTCCCCATGCCGACGCACATAGGTCGTCACCGTACGGTGCGGCAAGCGCTGAAGGGCCTAAATTCCCAGGTGTCAGCGACAACGCTCCCGGAACGAACGACAGAGTTCGCTGGGAGGATCTTTGCTGGCGCTTTCCGTACTTCCGAGCTGCATCTCGGGCGTGACTACGCCCGGGAATCTCTTGAACGGTTCGGGTGGATCCCTGAAGGCGGAAACAGATTCAATCTTCCTGACAGGCTCAAAGCGCCATGCTGGATAAATCATAAGTCGGGCTCCGGCGACGTCATGGGGCGCATGCATTGGGACCGCCCCTCGGTAACCGTGCGAACCGAGTTCTTCAAGCCCGAGAAGGGTCGCTACCTCCACCCGACAGAGCATCGGGCAATCACCCATCTCGAGGCGGCCAAGCTGCAAGGCTTCCCGGACGACCGCATGTGGGTCGGGTCTAAAACGGCCATCGCCAAGCAAATCGGCAACGCTGTTCCGACGGCTTTGGGTAGAGCCATAGCAGGCCAACTAGTGCAACATTTGTAGAACACTTCGTTTCGCAGACCGAGCTTCGCAGAAAAGTCGCCTCTCAATGGTAAATATTGTCGTGAAGACTTCGGCGGGGGCCGAGAGCACTTATCTCGATTTGGGGGACGGAACCGATGATGGTTCAGCAATCATGGGCGGGGACGGCTTCGCCGCTGAGCCAGTTCGTTGCAGCAGAAACTGAGAGCGCACTCAACGCGTATCGGGTCCGCCCGGACCTCATTCGCGAACACAGCAACATCGAGGCGGCTATCTCCCAGGGCGGCTACGGTCGCAAGCAGCTCAACGAACTTGTTCAAAACGCTGCTGACGCCATAAAGGAACCGGGCGGCCGCATCCGGGTCGTCCTGACCAAAGACGCGCTCTACTGCGCGAACGAGGGACGGCCCTTCACCGAGGCGGGTTTTAGGACACTAATGTTGTCTCATTCCTCCGAGAAACGAGACGACGAGATCGGCCGGTTTGGCCTCGGGTTCAAATCGGTTATTCAGGTCACCGCAGAACCTCGGATATTCAGCAGAAGCGGATCGGTTTCGTGGAGCCAGGATCAAAGCCGCAACCTTCTCGAAGGCCTGTACCCGGGTCTGACCGCCTATCCCATTCTTCGTCTGGCCACTCCGGTGGACCCCGACATCGAAGCCGCGCAGGACCCCGTCCTCTCTGAGCTTTTTGAGTGGGCCACCACGGTGGTCAAGCTTCCCTTGAGTGGCAGCGTCTCTTGGCTCTCGGACGAAATGAAGAAGTTTCCCGAGGAGTTCCTCCTGTTCTCCGACAGAATTGGTTCCCTTGAATTTGAGGACAGGGCCCAAAACTCTTCCTGGACCTGGACAGCAGCGCGGGACGGCAATCGTGTCAGCCTCTACGAGGGCGCCAACAGCAGCGAGTGGCTGATATTCAAGAGTAAGCACGAAGTCAGCAACCAAGCTGCGGTCGAGGCGGGAAGCATCGTTGCGCGACAAAATGTCGACGTGACTTGGGCTGTTCCGTTGACAGGCAACCAGCGGCGCAAGATGGGCCGCTTCTGGAACTACTTCCCGACTCAGCACGAGACTTCGCTTCGCGGCATCATTAACGCGGCCTTCAAAATGAACGAAGACCGCCACAGCATGCTGGAGACCCTCTACAACCGCGAAATTCTTACCCGCACGATTCCTCGTATGGTGGCAAGCGCCCTGCCAGACCTCGGAACACCCGAAGATCCAGCTTTGTTTTTGGATATCCTCCCGTCGCGTGACAAGGAGTCAAGTTCGTGGGCCGACTCTGTAATCAACAAACCCATCTTTGAAATCCTGCCATTCGCACCGAGCCTGCCGGACCGATCAGGCGTCCTCAGGCTCCCCAGCGAAATCAAAGTACAACCTGCCCTGGAAGAAGCCACTAGGCTCATCGCTCTCTGGGACTCATGGGTCACTGCGGACCGGCACTGGCTGCACCCGTCAGCCCTGCGGCGGGACTCTCAGGTCATGCGCATTTTGAAGGAAGCGAACCTCAAGCGCGCATCCATCGAAGAGTGGCTGGAAGAAGTTGTTGCAGGTGGAGACCTGCAGGACTACGAGAATGCTTTGCAATTAGCTGCCCTCATCGACAAGTCTTACAGCGACTATCGGCCTGCAATGCGGCGCAGTCGAATTGTGCTGATGTCGGACGGGAGCGTCCAACCACCAATCATCTCGAGAGTGTTCCTTCCAATGAAGGCCGACGATGAGTCGGCCAACGTTGTGTCATACGAACTTATGCATCACGGGAATGCGAACAGCTTCCTGCGTGCGCTCGACCTTCAGGCCCAAGACGGCCGGGGCATCGTCAGCCGGGTAGCTAGCGACGTCGCTCAAGATTACCTAGATACAGAGCTGGCCGGATCACTCTGGAAACTAACTCGGTCACTCGCCGTCCCGGAAAGTCTCTCCATACTGAATGAGAGGACGGATCCTGCAAGAATTCTGGTTCGCTGCCGCGATCATAACTGGCGTCAGCTGGGTGATGTTTGGCTACCGGGTGGGTTGATTCCCCAAACCAACATCGGGGATGAGCATGTTCTTGTGGACGACCAGTTTCACGCCAACGACATCGCCCTACTGCGCAACCTGGGCGCACGAACGACTCTTGCGGACGCGAAGATGGTCCGAGCCGGGGGCACATACGATTTGTGGAAAGCCCGGGAGGCTGGCCGCCTTTCGGATCAGTCCCGCAATGGACTGGCCCGTCTTTCAGAGGCAGGGATCCGATTCAGCCAGGCCTTGACTACGGATGGTCTTCACCTCTTGGCTGATGCGTCAGCATCGACCCGGGCGAAGGTCACCCGCACTATTCTTAGCCGGCCACAGTACCCGACCAAAGTTGAGTTCAGCAGCGGCTTCCGGGCCGCTGAGACCATCGACGGACCGGACCTTTGGTGGGTCAAGAACCACGGCGCCTTTGATACGCCGCTGGGGCTGGTAAACACGAACAAATGTGTCGGGCAAGTCGAGGGGGTACCCACGGACTATTTGCCGTTTCCTGGTGAGGAGGAAGCGAAAGCGCTAGGTCTGCCGACCGACGTACGCAAGATCCAATGGAGTTTCGTCTATTCGCTTGCTGAACAGCACTTACCGATGCTGCAAGTCCACGAACTCTATGGGGCTCTCGCCGTCCTCGACGTACGTCCACCTAAGGAGCTTCTAACTCCTCTGAGTGAGGGACGAAACTCGCGGTACCTAACTTCAGACGTAGTTCTGGCAGTAGACCTCGCGTCCCGCGACTACCTCGTCGAGTCAGCTGGCGTTCCAGTTCTCTACACCGGTCACTCGGATCTCGATGAAGCGCTCACAGAGCGTTGGGGTCTCAAGCCGGTCACCGTTGAGTTTCACACATCGGTCAGCGCGGCCCCCTTAGAGGGGGAGAAACCCGCAAGTATCAAATCGCGGTTTCCGTTTCTCAAACGCGCGGCGAGTGAAGTTTCTGTTCAGACCCTGTGTGTTCCTTGCGCATCCGTCGATGAAGTCCGCACGAATAGCTTCGACTCACGTTCCGAAGCCACGCCAAAGGCGTCGTATCTTCAGGACGGAGTGCTCTACTACCGCGCGCCCCAAGGCGATCAGGCATTGCTGACAACCATTCTCGGCGCCTTTGGAAGCAAGAAGGCCGCCTCACAGGTCATGCAGACGATGCGCCAGCTCAAAAAAGATGACGCAGCGAACACTCTCATCATTAACGCCGGCAAGCAAAAGACGGATGCAGGCAAGATCGCCGAGCTGGTCGGCCGCGACACCCTTCGGAAGCTCATTCCCGACGCAGTCACGAAGATGCTGGAAGCACGAGACCTTGAACTGACCGACGAACGGCTGTTCGAAATCGTCAGCAATTTGCACGGCAGCAGCCTTCTCAAAGTGCTCAAGCCTGCACTGTCGGAAGCGGGGATCGAAACACCGGATCAATTCAGCGGCGGCCGCACCGCACAGGAATTTGTTAGAGAGCTGGGCTTCTCGCCTGCCATGGCTGGTGCGTCCATCAAGAAGAAGCCCGAGCGCGAAGAATTTGTAGGACCGGTCGGCTTGAATCCACTTCACCGGTACCAGGAAACCACCAGCAGGAAGATCTGCGACCTCCTCGCCGGGCGCACGAAGCACAGCCGCGGCTTGGTTCAGTTGCCCACGGGGGCCGGCAAGACCCGCGTAGCCGTTGAGTCGGTTATTCGGGATATCGCAGCTTCCCCCAAAGAGCAACATCGATTGGTCATTTGGGTTGCTCAATCTGATGAACTTTGCGAGCAGGCCATCGAAACGTGGACCTATGTGTGGCAGGCCGCTGGGCCCCCGGGTGAACGAATGGCTGTGAGCAGACTCTGGGGTGGAAACAGTGCTGTTCGTGAAGAAACTAAGCTTCACCTCGTGGTGGCGACTATTCAGACTCTTTTCAGCATTCAACAAAAGAAGCGTCAGATTTACGACTGGATGTCGAACCCGGACCTCGTCATCATCGACGAGGCCCACGGTGCGACTGCGCCATCGTATACCTCGGTCCTCTCATGGTTCGGTCGTTCGTTCCACGAGAAGTCGAGGTCACTTCTCGGACTCTCGGCCACCCCCTACCGGGGCTCGAATGAGACGGAAACCGAGCGACTCGTTGGACGCTTCGACAAGAACCTCATTGAACCAGACGAATTCAGCGCGGAGAACGCCCACGAGTACCTCCAAGGCATGGGCGTTCTAGCCAAGGTGAACCACGAAGAGCTGAAAGGTATCGAGCTCAAGCTGAAAGACATGCGCTCGGCCACGGACGAGGATTCCCAAAGCGCCATGCTTGAGGCCCGGATCGACCTGCAGCAGGTAGCGGACAGCACCCAACGAAACGAAGCCATTCTGGACCACATCAAGGCTTCGGAAACGAAGGGGCCGACTCTGGTCTTCGCCGCTTCGGTTGAGCATGCCGAGGCTCTCGCAGCTGTCCTGTCAGTTGAAGGCATTCCAGCAGCCGCCATCTCCGGCAAGACCGATCTGGGCCACCGGCGTTCAATCATCGAGGACTTCCGCAACGGAAAGATCCGCGTGCTGACCAACTTCGATGTGCTTACCCAAGGCTTCGACGCACCCAAGGTCGATGCCGTGTACGTTTGCCGCCCGACGTTTTCTCCCAACAAATACATCCAGATGATCGGTCGAGGTCTCCGCGGACCACTCAACGGAGGAAGCGAAGAAGTCCTGATCGTCAACGTTAAGGACAATTTGGATCAGTACGGTCAGAAGCTGGCGTTTACCCAGTTGGACTACTTGTGGAAGAACGAGGCGATAAGTGTTCGCTGAGATAGAGCTCGACGAAAGTCAGCGAGCGGTCGCGGAAGCGGAGCCTGATGCACGGATGTTCGTCACGGCTGCAGCCGGCCAAGGCAAGACCGAGGTCCTGCTGGCTCGGGTGAAGACATTGGTGGAAGATGGCCTCAACCCCGCCGATGAAATTTTGGTGCTGAGCTTTTCCCGGGCCGCCGTCGAGGCTGTCAGGAAGCGAGCACGAATCCATGATCTTGACGGGCTTCAAATCCGAACCTTCGACTCCTTTGCCGCGCAGATTCTGATCGACATGGACGAAGAGACTCTGGGCGACAGCTTCGACGCCCGGATCCGAAAAGCCACCAGATACATCGCCGGTGACAAGACGCCCGATAGGCTCACATACCTGAAGCACATCCTGGTCGACGAAGCTCAGGACCTCGTGGGAGACCGCGCGGAGCTCGTTTTGGCGTTGTTCTCCGCCCTCGGCGACGACCTTGGATTCACCGTGCTCGGCGACCCATTGCAGGGAATTTACGACTTCCAGTTGGAAGAGTCCGAGTCCAAACGCACCTCGGCGGAGCTCATCGATACCCTTGTCGAGGAATTTGACGCCGATCAACATACGCTGGCAAAGCACTATAGGGCGGTGACCGACCGCACGAGGGAGCTCATCTCCGTTGGCGACGAGATCCGCAACCTGGGAGCACTCGACGACCCAGCGTGCGAGGCCGCACACAGCCTCCTTGACGACTTCCGCAGGGAAGTTTCCAGCACCTCCGTACTAAACGAGTCTGGAGCGCTCAGCCCGAATGACGGCGACACAACAGCCCTACTTTGTTCGACCAACTACGAAGTCCTCATCGCGAGTGAACTTCTGTGGGAGAACGGATATCCGCACCTGATCCGGCGGAAGGCGCAGGACATGAGTGTGGTGCCGTGGGTTCATCAGGTCTTCAGAGATCTGGAAGACAGGACGTACGACGCCGACGAGATCAAGTCCCGCCTGCACAACCTTTCCGGAGAGGCAGCAGCCGACCGCTGGCTCGCGTTGAAAACAGCCGAGGGCAACTTCTCCGCGTACGACTCCCTGAATGTCCCCCAGCTCAGCCAACGACTGCGCAGCAGGTCGGTCCCTCTGACGCTCACAGTGGCCGACGTCGCTCCGCTGATCGTTTCGACGGTGCATCGGGCCAAGGGGCTCGAGTTCACCAATGTCCTCTATCTGCAGCCGGAGTTTGGATCTCCCGCCGCAGAGCAGAACGCAGCCACATTGAAGCAGAAGTACGTAGCCCTTAGCCGCGCTCGAGAAGAGGTCGTCTCGACCAAGCTGCCGAAGAAGATCCTCAAGCACGCCGACGGGTCCAGGGGACGATGGCTGGAGAAGGCTTTCGGGAAGTACGGGCAGTACACGGCGCGGATGGAGTTCTTGAACTCCGACATCGACGACGTTTCGCCCTATTACCCCGCAGACGGAGACGCTCACGCCGTTCAGGACGGCCTTGTTCTCGATGACCTTCTGGGTGAAGTCGTGTCCGGCCGCATTGAGTCCCAGCCGGAGCCCGGTGAAATTCCTCGCTACGAGCTGACCACGAGCGACGGCCGCCGACTCGGCCGAACCAGCCAATCTTTTGCGTTCGCGCTGAAGAGGAGTTTCGGTTTCAAGGGCAACCGCAGCCAAGAGTGGCCCACTGCCTTTACCGGCGCCCGGGTCACATCCATCGAGTGCGCCACCGGCCATCCGGAGGAAACGAGACTCGCCGGGCTCGGTTCCTCCGGTATGTGGTTGGTGCCGCGGCTTACCGGACTGATCAGGTGGATCAAGGATTAGGAGAATGACAGTGTCGACCCTAGACAGCAAATACGCCTTCCGCCGCGAAATGGTGGACCGGCTTGTAACGGACCTCTACGGGCCCGGTGCTTCCGACGAGCTCATCACCGAGCGCCCCCTTGAGCGCTATGTCACGGGAGTACTCTGGCCGGCGGCGGACGAGACCTATTCAGAGGCGCCCGATGAGCCTGAGTCCGTGGCGGCTGCTTCTGGCGAGGCCTCCGTGGACAGCCCTGTGGCCAACGCCCGGCTGACTTATCCCAGCAGTGTGGGCTTGACCGTTTCCGTTGACACAGCACTTTCTACGGTTCTGCTCGTCTCGCCCACTGCCGCCAGGTATGCCCCGGTGCCTACCGTCCGGGACAGCGGCAGCA
This sequence comes from Arthrobacter sp. 10T413_2, assembly GCF_056394205.1. NCBI lineage: Bacteria > Bacillati > Actinomycetota > Actinomycetes > Micrococcales > Micrococcaceae > Arthrobacter > Arthrobacter sp. 10T413_2. Next base: position 29,336 of record NZ_JBFTHK010000002.1, read on the forward strand.
AACGCCGCGATGCATATGACTGGCAGCGTACGCCAGCGGAACTACCCGAGATCGTGATCGACCTGGCTTCAGCTGGGCCCCAGCGGCATTTGCTGGAGGGCGGAGCCCTGGAGCTGTACGCATTGGTACGCACTCCTGAAGAGGCGGTCGTCACCGTGACCGTGGTGCTGCGGAACACCCAGCCCAAACCTGACCCGACATCAGATAAAGACGTCGCGTGCTGGTTCCAGGCTGGACTCTCCGTTCACACCCCGAATCCCGCTCTTGTGGATCGTTCGAAGCTGCGTACCAACGTTCCTTCGGACCCCGACCTGGCGTCGTCCGAGCTCCTCTACCGAAACCACATGATCTTCGGCGCCGGGCACGGCTGCGCGGTCGAGGTGGAGGTGTCCGACGTTGACGGCCGGCTTTGTCAGCGTGTTACAACGACGTTCGTCCCCCGGCAGGATGTCCACCGGTCCATGGCTGGCGTCAGCGGCGCTAACCTATCGCTGTCGTTCATGGGTTCCGCGACGCGCGACGAAGTCGTCGCTCAGCTAAACCTGCTCGCGCAGGACTACTCATCGTGGATCACGGCATCCAGTGACTCGATGACAGCAAACGGTCACTCCCATGTCCCGCAGCACTTGCGGGGTGTCGCGGCCGAGCATATGAAGCAAGCGGGGACGGCCCACGGCCGAATCAAGGCGGGCATCCTGCTGCTTCTCAACGACGAGAAAGCTTTTGAGGCGTTTCAGCTGGCGAATCAGGCCATGCACATGCAGCGTTCGCGTCAGGACTGGGTGCGAATGGGAGGCAAGGGCGAGTTCGTACTCGGCGCCCAGGCGTGGCGCCCGTTCCAAATTGCATTCATCCTCATCAACCTGCCGTCAGTGACCGACGATCAGCACTCAGAACGCGATGTTGCAGATCTTCTCTGGTTCCCCACAGGCGGAGGAAAGACCGAAGCCTATCTCGGGCTCGTCGCCTACCTTCTGATACTTCGGCGGCTGAGAAACACGAGTGTCCGGGGCGTGGCCGTGATAATGCGCTACACACTCCGGCTTCTGACGATCCAGCAATTTGAGCGTGCTGCCATGCTCATTTGCTCCCTGGAATCTGTGCGGCTGGAGAACCAGAATAGGGTCGGCGATGCACCGTTCGGCATCGGGCTCTGGGTAGGCGGAGGGGCTACGCCCAACGACATCGCTACTGCCCGGACGAACCTAGGCAAGCTTCGGAACAACCAGGAAGTAGTTGAGGGAAACCCGAAGCAGATCGAGGCCTGCCCTTGGTGCGGCACTCGGCTCACGGTCGATGACTATCGGATCGTCAAAGTGCCGTCCGACCGGATGCTCGTCAGCTGCTCCAACAAGGCGTGCGAGTTTGTGGACGGCCTACCCGTTCACATCATCGACACAGACGTCTACCGGGAACGTCCCGAACTCGTGATCGGGACCGTGGATAAGTTCGCCGGTATGTCATGGCGGGGGGAGATCGCAACCCTATTCGGACGTTTGTCTCCCGCCGATCTTGGCCCGGATCTCATCATCCAGGACGAACTGCACCTCATCTCGGGACCGCTCGGTTCAACCGTTGGCCTCTTTGAAACGGCGGTCGACCTGGCGGCCAGCGGCATCGGACGTGAAGGTGGCTCCGCCAACCGAAAGCCCAAAATCATAGCCTCAACGGCTACGATTCGACGAGCCAAGGACCAGATCCGATCCGTCTTCAACCGCGAATCCAGTCTATTTCCGCCGCCGGGGCTTGACCCGGATGACTCATTCTTCGCCAACAAAGCGCCCTCCGACCAGTTCGGAACGCGGCAATATGTCGGCGTTCTCGCATCCGGTACGAGCCACGCCACGCTCATGGTTCGCACCTACGCGTCCTTACTTCACTCATCCAACGTCATCGAAGGGGCTGCAACCGAGGACCGCGACCCCTACTGGACGCTGATCGGCTACTTCAACAGTCTCCGCGTGCTTGGCTCGGCATACCTTCAGGTGTACGACGATGTCAGAGCCCGCTTGAATCTGCTGGCCAAGCGAGACGGCAGGCTGGAGGGGCGTGGGATCCAACTGAGTGAGCTCACCAGCCGTGTGGAAAACCACAAAATTCCGGAGGCGCTAAAGTCCCTCGAGAAGAGCTTGATGAGTAGCCAAAAGCCCGAAGACGTGGTGCTGGCCACCAACATGATCTCGGTCGGTCTGGATGTGGATCGTCTAGGACTGATGGCCGTCATGGGTCAGCCGCAGTCGAGCGCTGAGTACATCCAGGCGACCAGCCGGGTCGGGCGCCAGCACCCGGGTCTGGTCGTCACGATCTTCAATGCAGCGAGAACACGGGACCGGTCGCACTATGAATCGTTCAACGACTTCCACGGTGCTCTTTACCGTGCCGTGGAAGCCACGAGTGCCACTCCGTTCGCGGCTCGGTCGCGAGACCGCGGACTGCACGCCACGCTTGTCTCGGCGCTGCGGATGCTCGTGCCCGAATTGCGGGGCACTGCTGGCCATGTCAGGGACGAGTCCCCGGCAGTGGACGAAGTAATGTCCTGGATCGGCAACCGTGTAGATGCAGTGGACCGGGAAGAGGCTCCCGCAACCCGCGAGGAGCTCGAGCGGCTACTGAACCTCTGGCGAAAGGCTGCGCTGGCGGACGCCGACCTGCCGTACGAAGGAAAGAAGAATTCGCCTCGCTCCCTTCTAATCGATTCCAGCAAGGCCCTCGAAGATCCCGACTTCGTATACAGCACGAGCAGCATTCCCTGGCCGACACCGCGAAGCATGCGCGACGTTGATGCAGAAACCGCCCTTCGGCCGGCCCCTATGAGGAAGGACGCCTCCCTTGGCTAGAAAGACCTACGCTGCCCGACGCAGCCAGTTGATCTCCACGTTCGGGGTAGGGAGCCTCTTCCCCGCCGAAAACAACAGCTTCATGATCACAAGCATCGATCAGTGGGACACGAAGCATCTGAAGCCGGTCAGTGAGCCCCGCCTGGCCCGTAGCTTGAGGGTAACCGAGCTTCTGCTGCCGCCAGCGGGCGCGCGCGGGAAGATTCCGGTTGTCCGCTTTCCGCAGATGCTCGTGTGCCCCAGCTGCAACCGGCTAGGACGTATTCAGCAGCTGCAGGCCTCCTACGAAGACCCTAAGTGTGGCTTGTGCAAGTCCCTGGCACCGCTCACGCCGTCCCGCTTTGTCGTGGCATGCGAGGACGGACATATCGATGACTTCCCGTATTCCTACTGGGTGCACGGTTTCACGCCAAGCGGCGACTCTGACCATCTGCTATCGCTCGCTTCCGAGGGCCGCACTTCGTCGCTCGCCGACATGGTGGTTCGGTGCTCGTGCGGGAAATCTCGGACTATGGCAGACGCGTTCAACTCCGTCGCGCTAAAGGAAATGAAGTGCCAGGGAAACCGACCGTGGCTCGGTTATGGCTACCGGGAACGCGACTGCGGCAAAGCGCCCAAGACGGTTCAGCGTGGCGCCTCGAATGTTTGGTTCCCCGTGGTTCGGTCCGCGATTTCCATTCCGCCCTACTCCGAGTTTCTCGCCAAGGTGGTGACGTCAAAAGCCACCCAGCTTAGTCAACCGCAGGCTCTGGAGCCCGGCTCCACCTGGGTTCTTGAGGGCGTGGTGCAGGAATTTGACGGCCGCTTCTCAGCTGACGAACTTCGCGCAGAAATTAAGCGCCAATTCCACGGCAATGAGGAAACTGAGCTCTCTGAAGAACAGCTCAGGGAGCAAGAATTCCTAGCGCTGATGAACGGGCGCCGGGACAGCCCGGACACCGACTTCGTCGCCGAGAAAGTGGCAGTGCCTGAGGCCCACCAGCACTGGATCAATGCCGCCCGAAAGGTCACCCGGCTCAGGGAGGTCCGCGCACTGTACGGCTTTAGCCGGTTGCATCCAAGGAGTGAAGACAAGCCTGACGCCAAGCTGTCGCCGCTTTCACCTGACGACAACCGCCAGAACTGGCTGCCCGCAATTGAGACGCTGGGTGAGGGACTCTTTGTGGCTCTGGACCGATCACAGGTTGAGGCTTGGGCTGAAACGGACTTCGCAGCCGGCAGGGAGAAAACCCTCCGCCTAAACGCGAAACGTGCGGCTGAGCAGCGCGGTCAGGACCCGGTTCCCGTCAGCATCGTGGAGACCCTGATTCACACGTTGTCCCACATCATCATCGACCAGCTTTCGCTGGACGCCGGCTACCCTGCGTCATCGATTCGCGAACGGCTCTATGTGGGTCCGGATCAAGTCGGAGTGCTCTTGTATACGGCATCGTCCGACTCTGCAGGCAGCCTGGGCGGCATCGCTGCACAGGCGAGCCCCAGGCGCCTCGGGCCTGCTTTGGACGAAGGACTGTTCCGCACGTCGTGGTGTTCAGCGGATCCTGTCTGCATCGAATCCCGCGGTTCTGGTACCGATGCACGTAACCTGGCCGCCTGCCACTGCTGCGTCCTTGTGCCGGAAACAAGCTGTGAGCTGTTCAATTCCAATCTCGACCGGGGGTCACTTTTTGGCGTCCATGGTCAGATCGGGCTTGGTTTCAAGGATTGGGCAGCGCTCAACCCCATCGCCGTGGCTGGCGTTGAGAAACCAGGCGTTTCGGACGTACCCCTCAACGACAACATCCCTCTCAGCATTCGTCAGAGCCCGTGGCTGACGGTCTTCTCCGAATCCGGTCCCGAGCTCCAGGAACTCATTCCCGAGCTCGTGGAAGTCGATGTAGAGCTCGGGGATTGGGGTGCCGACATCGGCCCCGACAACCAGTGGCAAGTGGATCTCTCGTGGGCGACTGCGCGCGTGGCAGTGCTTGTCGAGCGGGATGACGAACGTGATGACTGGCTCGCGGAGCAGGGGTGGACTACCTACCACACGAACGATTTTGCACCTGCGGACCTCGCAGACAAGCTTGCCGACAAGGTTTACTGACATCTTGTTTGGGGGGTCGGACCTCCGACCCCCCAAACAGGTTGAGCTCCAGTCCATGTCGCCTTAAATCGGTTGCTTAGTCCAGGAAGTACTCGTAGCTCAGCGGCTTCAGGTTCTCTGGAGATGGCCGCCAATCGGGGTAGACGCTCATCGTCCCGTTATCGGTGGCGATAGAACCGTCGAGGTGGCGCTCCCACTGGATGTCCGCCACCACTACCAGGTCCGTCGGACCATAGTCATTTGCGTGCGTCACCTCGTTGCGCGTCAGGATGACCTTTTGTACGTATCCCTGGGAACCCTTGACTTCGATGTGCCGCTCTTCGTCTCCGCGTGTGGCGAGCAAATCGTAGGACCGGTAGGCTCCGACGTCTTCGACGCTGTACCCGGCTGCTTCGTAGTGGGCGACTGCCTGCCGGACTGCCTGCATCTCGATCGCCTTTTTCAGTATCGGGTCAGCACAGAAGCCCGCGTAGCGCTGCTTCACGCCGTTCTGTCCCCCGACCGGCGGCGCAACGAGCGGAATGTCGAATCCGCCCCAGTCGCTGTCGGGCAGCAGACCATAGACTGCTTTGATTACTTCCGCGGGCAGTTTGAAGAGATAGCCCTGATTTGGTTTGAGTCCGCTAGTGGGATGCTTCTGGAACGGAAAGTAGATCGTGAGGCCGGCCGTGTCCGTAAAGTCGCGTTCAAGGTCACTTTTGACACCAAGAATGTCTTCCTGGTGGTCCGCCCGCAGGTCTGTCAGCAGGTATGGCCGGGGAAGCGCGGTGTACTTGGTGAGGGGAATCGTGTTGGCAGGCTTACCGAACCAGTCCCCCGCCCGGGGCTGCAGCTCGCCCGCCACAATCGAGGCGCCGTACATCCCCGATTTGAAGCCCATGGGATTGTTTTTCCCCACCCAATGAAGAACGACATCGCCAATTCGAACGTCGTGCATCAGGTCGTATCGGGACGTATCCGGAGCGATGAGCTCGCTCCCCCACGTGTCAACGTTGACCAGTTCCATCCAGTAACGCTGCGAGGCATCGCCGTCCCACCAGCGCGCTTTCTTCCCAGCCGTGCTAACGGTCATTACTCCCCCAATTGGTTGTGACTGACATTGATAAGTATTGAAACTAATTTGTACCAAGCAGCTCTGATGGTCTCCCGCTCCACGACACAACCAAACCGTCGCGGGCACGCGTTGCCGCGACATACAGCAGCGATCGCTCACGGAGAATGGCGTCGGCCTGCTCAGCCGGCGCCAGGTCCCTCACCTGATAGGAAGCCGGCAGGGTTTGGTCCGAAATCCCGAAAAGAACAACCCTAGTGAACTCCATGCCCTTGGACCGGTGCATCGTCATTACTGACGGCACACCGGGCATCGTCGCCGCACCCGCTGTCCTGGCTTCAAGATCGCGTTCGTTCAGCCCATTGATAACTTTGCCGACCTGGAAATTGGAGCGCACCAGGATTCCGACGGTCTCCAGCGGCACCCCTTCGTCTTTCCACTTCCGCAGATAGTCAGCAAGGTTGTCCAGTTCCTCAGCGATGGAAGCGGAAGCTACTTCTTCCGGCCGCGGCCCTACCCGCGAAGAGGTATAGCCATTAATTGACTCCTGATCGCCCTCAATATCCGACACCGAGGCTCCGCTGAGAAGTCCGACGGCGTAGGCCAGGTTCTGCCGGGTGGTGCGGTAATTCAGAGTTAGCCGGCGCGATCGGCCGACGATGCCAATTCCGAATCGGGACAACGGGACCTTCTGGCCATAGATGCGCTGGTGCGAATCCTCCGCGATGAACAGGTCATCCGGTCCCTGCTGGACCAGCTCGCGGAGAAACAGCCAGTGGCCGGCGTGCAAGTCCTGCGCCTCATCGATCAGTACATGATCAAGAAGACGTGCTCCGCTGGCCTCTGCACGCTGGCGAAGCACCAGAGCAGCGAGGTGCGCCAGCTCCACAAACGAGGCATGCATTTCGATCCGGTTGTAGTACCGGTAGGATTCCACGACCTTCCAGACTGCAAGCCGTTTCGCCCGGTTCAAGGCCGTGCCGCGACCAGCGCGGGGCACCTTAAGATATTCGTCCTTGCCGCTGATGAAGTTGGGCAGGATCACCGTCTCGTACTCCTGCTGGAGGAATGTCGGATTGGCGAGCTCGAGTTCCAGCTGATGATCCACGTCGGCCAGGGCTGACTCCCACTGCTGGCGGGCACTTTCAGCGTCCAGAATCTTCCCCGGCGCGGAGACCTCCAGCCCGAAAAGATCCTTCATGGCACGGCGCTGCTCCGTCTCCTGAGCACCGCGAAACACCTTGCTGACGAGTGAATCAACACCAGAGACATGGATGCCGGGCGCTCCTGGCTTTGCCGCCCGGGGAAGGTCAGCATCCAGCTTCGACAAGCCGCTTTCCAACGAATTAGCAAGGGTCGTTGTGTAGGTGGTCAGGACAATTCGGGATGCCGGTTCAGCCGTGGCAAGCATCCTCGCGCGGTGGAGAAGGACCACGGTCTTGCCCGTTCCGGCACCTCCAGAGAGGCGGAAGGAACCGTTGTAATGGCGTTCGGAATAGACACGCTGTTCCGGATGAAGGAACGTGCGCCAGGAATCGAAGTCTCCCCCCTCGATGACCTTTTTAAGCTCGTCGGAATTGTCACCCACGAACGTGAACTGCATCTTCGTGGCGGGATGCTCCAGTGACTTCCGGATCTTCTCCTCTTCCGTCGCCTGCGGGTCATCCACGTAGCGGCTCAGCGCCAGCTTGTCCTGGACCTCCTGGATGGACGTGCCGGCAGCCAGCTCAAGGAGCGCAGTCGCCTGCCACTCCGGCGCCTCGTCCAAGACGTCCAGGAGTTCTTCGTCCGAGGACGCGTCGAATGCCCGGCCCACAAGATCCGCGGCGAGGCCAAGTTCTGACACCAACTCAGCCGGATCCATGCCGCAACCCAGCAGCGGGTTGACCCAGGCTTCGGGGGCTTCCTCGCGAGGTGACTCCGGCTCCTCCCCAGGCGCCTGACCTTCGACGTCGGGTTCCGGCGTCGGAGCATCAGGAACAACTGGCGTTACAGGAGGAACCGGCGGGACAGGAGGCTGCTCGCCGTCGGGCGTGGATGCCCGGATGACCTCGAGGACTCCGTTAACAGAGTTCACCTGAAGCACGCTGGAGCGGGCGATGTCGATCGCCTCGTCGTGCGGCCAGGCACCATAGTAGAAGTAGTGCGGGATGGTATCGAAAGCCACTTTGAAGAGCACAGCCCGGTAGTTCAGGTCGATGCGGCCGGTCCGCACACGGGGGTCCGCAGGTGTATGCATGGGTTCGATGTGGAGCCCGGGCGCGGTGTCGTCCTTCTGGAGCTTCTCGAAGAAGGAGTACACCTTGCTCTTCATGGTGCCGTCGATCTTGTCCTTCTGCTTGATCCATGTCACCAGCGCCATATCAAGCCCCGTTCGTCTTCAGTAATTCGCTAATATCGTCAACGTCGGTTCCCACGGTGGTCCAGCCTGCGGCCTGAAGTTCAGCCCGCCCGTCGTCGCCGTCCAGCATGACGGCGATCCGGTACTCCGGCCAGGCGACCGAGACCGGCAGGCCATCCACTTCGAAGCCGAGTTCGGGCAGGACACTGATGTCCGCATTGGCAATAGCCAGCAGAAGGGTCTTTTCGAACTCGGTGGCCTGTTCCATCAGCTCGTTCCAGGCGGGGCCGAGCCCATCTGACATCTCCAGCCGCGCCGTCTCTTCCTCAATCGCCCCACCGGCGCTAACTGTGGACATCACCGACCCGATCGTCAGACCGATCGGCTTGAACGCCAGCAGGTTAGAGAGCCGCAGCCACTCGCGCCAGGATGCTTCGTGCGCGGGAGAGCCGACCGCTTCTGCCCGGTCGTCCAGGCACAGCCCGACGGCGATCGTGGACAGGCTCTTGGGCGACCCGGCCGCCGCGAACCCAAGGCTCCCCGAACTGTACGTCCAGGCCGTGACGGTGCCCGCAGGCAAGGAGGGCTTCGCGCCTTGCGACAGCGCCGCGGCGTGCGCGTACATCGCGTCAGCGTCGCCAGGCTCGGGTCGCTGCGCCATCAGCATAAGCGGCACCAATTCCGAGAAGTTCGCCCAGGCCTCGGGATCCGGCCGGTTGACCCATTCCCAGAGCATTGTCATCGCGTCCCGGCCTAGCAGGTCCATGATCCCGGCATTCACGGGATAGTTGGCCATGAGCTGGGCGTTTAGCTTGGCGTTGGCCCAGGAAGGCAGCGCAACCGGAGCGTCGCGGCCGGCTTCGAACGTCTCAACGTCCTGCCACGTCACGGCCCACGGCACTGCGGCCCCGGATAGCTCCGAGCTGTGCCGGAGCTTGTCGCGCTTGGTAGCGTCGTCCACGATTCTATTGTGGTCCGGGGACGCGTGGAAGGTGAAGCCGTCCGTATAGATCGCCAGCACGGGGAAGTTCGGGTCCGGTGGTCCCTTGAGCAGGAAATCGGGGCGGGTGCCGGCGACATCCACCTGCGGGATGAGCTGCCATTGGAACTGCTGCCCGGGGATTCGGAAGGTGATGGTGTCCGCCAGCGCACCGGGGGTCACTTTCGTGTGTGCGCCCACCGCCTTCAGCCGGTCCATCCAGGCCTTCCGGAACCGCTTTTCCAGCAGCGATTCAATCGAGGTCTCGGCGTCGGGTGCCTCCTCGGTGACGGTCCAGTCGGAGAACGACGGCGAGACGACGCCGTCCGTGGCGGCCTCGCCGGAGCGCAACAGCAGGCCGAGCAGGCGTTCGGCACTGGCACGCGCCACCTTGTCCACCGTCCACGGATCGGCGAAGGGAAGCAGGCAGTGGTGGCACGCCAGCCGCTCCTCGAAGCGGCAGCTGCAGTCCCGTACGGTTTGCCACGCGGCGTGCAGCAGCTCCCAGACCCGTTCGGCGTTGGCGAACTCGGCAAGGTAGCCGGTGCCGCCTGGGACCTTGTCGTGCAGCATCAGGGCAATCCGGTTCCCGCCGTGCGCCGGATCGTTGATCCGCAGCACTCCCAGGTGGTCCGGGGCCCCGCCCAGGACTTTCTGGAGACCCAGCAGCATGGCGGCCTGGAGGCTGGGAACGGAGAAGTCGTCGCCGTAGGTCACGTCAAGGGGCAGGTGCAGCACGACGCCCTGGGTGCTGAGTTCCCGGGCGAGCACCACTTCTTTGACGCTTTCCTGGGCTGCCTTGCGGTATTTGCACCAGAACCGGTGCTCGGTGGGCAGGTTCTCCTTGGCGGACTGGTCCAGCTGGCCGCAGTAGGAGCACAGCCGGAACATGGGCGTCCGGACGTCGTCGCCGGCGATGGTGCGCACCCCGCCGTTGGAGGCGGTGCGTCCGGTGTTGAGCCAGCGGATGTCGACCCGGTTGAAGTATTCGGCGCCGAAGTCGTAGCTCTCCACAAACCAGCGTTTCTGCAGGTGCTGCTGGTCGATGTCCGCCGCGGCGACGATCGTGAAGCGTTCCCGGACGCGGTTGTCCCGGCGGTCGTTGATCGCGGCCTCGTCCCGGCGGACTTCGGCGGAGACTTTCTTCATGACCACGACGTCGAGGACCTGGCCCATGTCCGCGATGGCCGCCGTTCCGCAGCGCAGACAGTTCTGCACGGCCGCAACGGCGCCGAGGTCGGTCTTGATCCAGCCGCATTGCGGGCAGACCTGCCATTTTTGGATGTGACTTTGCTGGGGGCCCAGGTCCACGGCATCGATCAGGATTTCCATGCCCTGCGCGTAGAACGTGGCACCGGGCGCGAATTCGCTCAGAGCCACCGAGGCGCCGCGGTTGTAGGAGACCGTGTCCGTGACGAACTCCTGCGTGTCCGCGTCCTTCCAGGACAGCCCCACATCCAGGCTGACCGAGTCGTCCAGGAGGGTGTAGTTGGGCAGCACACCGTAGGCTTCCAGGACCGAAATCCAGTACTGGCCGCGGAGCTGCTTGAGCTGGTCCCTGATCATCTTGAGGGTGGCCTTGGCGGTCCGGACGGCCTGATGCGCGTCGGACGTTTTGTCGTCCAGCCGTTCCGCCTGGGCGGCTGCCGACTCCAGCTCGGGCAGGGCGTTGCCGATCTCTTTGCGGCGGGTGTCCAGTTCGTCGACGTCGGCCTTCCACTCCCCCGCCGCCCGGATTAGGTGACGGGCGAGACCGCTGGGCTCGCCGTCGCCGTGCTGCGAGGCCCACGCTGTCAGGCGGACGGCACTGTCTGCAGAAATCTGTGCGCCGAACTGGTCCAGGAACTCGGTCAGGTACGCCGGGGCGTTCGCAGTGGCGTCCTCGATCAGGTGCCCGATAAACGATCCTGGCGCGACGCTCCCGAGGGCCTGGATGGCGTCGACCGGGTGCGGCCGCCCCACCGCCCGGGCGAAGCGGTCAGCGACGTGGGCCACGTACTGGCGTCCCAGGATTTCTTCGGCATCCAGGTACGTGGCCGGTGGCCGGACCTCCCCGTTGATGACGGAAAGCGGTTCGTGGAGTTTAGGCAGGTGCTCCCCGCGGCCTCGCACAAAGGCGAGGACGAGGGAGTTGCCGGTCAGGCGGCCGGCGCGGCCGACCCGCTGCAAGTAGGAAGCCACAGACGTCGGCAGCGAGGCCAGCATGACACAGGAGAGGTCCCCGATGTCTATGCCCATTTCCAACGTGGGGGTCGCGACCAGGACGTTGGGAGCCTGCGGATTGTCGGCGCCGGACTTGAACTGGGTTTCGTAGAGAATCCTCGTGGCGTCGTCGAGCAGCGAGGTGTGTTCCCGGGCCACGACGCGCTTGCTTTCGCGTGAGGAGTAGAGGTCGCGGTAGAAGTTCCGGGCGTCGGCGGCGTGCCGTTGCAGGGTCCCGCTGCAGCGGACCAGGGTGCACGGGCCCCCAGCCAGCTGGTCGATGACGCTCAGGCTCCCGGGGGTAATGGCCTGGCAGACCTTGCACTGGACGGTGTGCCGTCCCGCGGCCAGATCCTCGGCGTCCGGGACGGAGAGTACGATTTTTTCCGGGTCGAGCCAGTAGACATCGGCGCCGGAGTTCGTCTTCGAGCTGCCGAGGGTTCCGTCTTCTGCTAGTGCGGTGATGAGTGCTTTGGCCAGGTAGCCGCTATCGGCGGGGGCGACGCCGAGGCAGCGGGCTGTCCAGCGTGCGTACCAGGACGCGGAGGACGTGACGCCGTCCAGGTTGTCGGTGGCTGCGGTGGCGGATCCGATCCGGGGGAAGGCCGGGGCTGGCCGGCCCGAGGGGAACGCGGGCATGCCCTCACCCTTGGGCCGCCCACCCCAGATCTGCCAGCGCTTGCCGTCGGTACCGATGTAGCCTTTGAGCCATTCATGATGGACGCCACCCTGAAGGCGGACCCTTTCCACAGTGCCGCGGATCCACTGCAGCAGCTGCTGCTGCGTGGGCGCGGTCTCTCCGACCATGTTCTGGTGAAGAGCCGAGTCATAGGCCTTCCGGGCCACGGAGAGCATGCGGGTGGCGTTGCCGGCGTCGGTTTCGACGGCCAGGGAACCGGTGAGTTCCAGTGTCCGGCCGGTCCGGGACTGGAGGCCGAGCTCCAGGAGGGCGTCGAACTGCAGCCGGCGTTTGGCGAAGCGTCGGGCACGGACGCGTTCTGCCGGGGAGGCCTTCGGGTCCCAGAACGGCCGGAAGCTTTGCCGGTCCACGAATTCGGGTGCGATCAGCTGGTACCGCGCCCCCGGGGTGTCCGCGCGGGCAATCGCGGCGTCCACGAGTTCCGAGAGCGTGGCCGGCTGCTCGCCCAGGGCGCGCCGCAGGGCGGTGCGGAGCGTCATGGTGTGGGAGCGGGACTGGACGTATCCGGCCCGGTGCGCGGCGTCCTGGACGCTGTCGGTGAAGACTAGGGCTTTCTTTTCCTCGTCGTTCAGGCCCTCGGCGCCGAACAGGTTGGAGATACTCACGGAGAGCATGGTGGCGATGGCGCTGCCCATGAAGGCGATGCCGTCCTTGGCCAGGCAGGACGGGCATACGTCCCTCTTGGATTGGTCGTCCGCGTCCTTGCCGGTGAGCATTAGGACGGGAATGATCCGCCCTTCGGCGAGGTCGGCGCTGTCCGCTTTCGGGGGCATGGTGGAGAGGCCTCGGTTGACGGTGTGGAGCCAGTGCAGGCCTTGCACCTGTTCCGAGCCGTCCTGGTGGAATTCGATGATGTCCGCCTCGGCAGCGGCCGAGATGAGGGTCCGGAAGCGCGGGTTGTTCGTGACGCGGGCTTCTCGGATCTTGGAGTCGTCCAGCTCCAGGTCCAGGCCGGTGGGGGCCAGGACGGCGCCCCAGCCCGAGCGGCCGCAATGCCGGCAATAGAGCGCCGGCAGGAACATGTCATGGGACTGGTCCACACCGTCGTCGGACCAGCGGAAGCGCGGTGAGGTGTCGACAGCGGCGTCCACGCGGGACATCTCGCGGATCCACAGGTGCGTCTCCACGGTCACGGCGGCCCGGCCGTGGCTGGCGCGGATGTGGCTGAGCAGAGCGATGACGTGGGAGACAAACTCTTCCGCGGCGTCCGGCCTCACGCCTGAGGGCAGTGAATAGGCCGGGAAAATGCCGTTGGTCAGGTCCGAGAGTGCGACGGCGTTACTCGCATGCGTCAGCAGGGCGGCGGTCAGCGGATGTGTACGCATCGCGTCCAGAAGGTCTGCGGGGCGTTCGCCGAAGAGCGCCTCCAGGACGGGCCCGAACACGGTTTCAGGGCCGCCGCCGGCTTCGCGCAGCTCCGCTACGGCCTTGTTGGCGGACTTGATATCGACGGCGACGGCGTGCAGGTCCCGACTCTGAATGGTTCCGTTGCCGAGTTCGGTCCAGGCCTCCTGGGTGAGCCGGGATTCGGTGACGACGGAGTCGTCCGGGAACACCTCCCCAAAGACAGTCTCTGCGAAGCGGAGCATCGCGTCCGGGTCGCCTTTGCTGCCCAGCGTTGCAGATGTGGCGACGGGCGTTGCCCGGCCGAGCGGGCGGGCACGGTCTTCCCCGCTCAGCCCGTGGGGATGGTCCGTCAGGTCGTCCGGCCAGTAACTCTTGAGCGTCAGTCCGAGCCGGCGCAGCAGCATTGCGACGTCGGTGCCCTGGGCGCCGTCGTAGGTGTGGAATTCGTCCAGGACCACGTATTGCAGGCTGGTCGCGGACTTCTGCCAGAGCGGTGCGTCGGTGTGGCGGAGCAGCAGCATGTCCAGCATTTTGTAGTTGGTCAGCAGAATGTCCGGCGGGTCCTGATGGAACACGTCGCGGTCATTGATCAGTCCGTCCCGGGCCACCCTGGTGCGGTTGGTGTCCTTTTGGCCGGTGTAGATACCGGCAGTGACGCCGGACAGCTCAGGATGGGTGGTCAGCAGCTCGGCCAGACGCTTGGCCTGATCATTGGCGAGGGCGTTCATCGGGTAGAGGATGAGCGCCTTGATGCCGGTGATGCCGTCCCGTTTGGCGCGCAGCACGTGATCCAGAATCGGGTAGAGGAACGCCTCCGTCTTACCGGAGCCGGTGCCCGTGGTGACCAACGTGGGTTCCGGGCGACGGCGCGCGCCACCAGTGCCTTTGCTGCTGAGCCGCTGAAAGGCCTTCGCCTGGTGGCCGTACGGCTCGAAGCCCTCGTACCAGTCCAGGCAGTCGCGCCAGCCCGGTTCCGCCGTTTCAAAAGGAAGCCTCAGCCGGACGTAGGCGCCCTTGAAGAGCCCCTGCTCCGGATCCGCCAGGAAGTCCTTGATGGCGGACTGCGCGTTCCCATCCGTGAGCGCGAACGTGGTGGCGAGATAGTCGGAGAGCCCCCGACGCAGGTCCCCGGCCTGGGCAGTGGGCAGAAGCTCCGACATCAGGACTTCCCCTCCAGCATGCTCGAGAAGTGCGCGTAGGCCTTCCGCATGTCTTCCTCGCGGTCGAAGCTCCGGAACGGGAACTCGAAGACGTACTCAACGCCGCTCTGCGGGTGTGTCCAGGTGCGTTCTTCGAGGGTTAGGTTCTCGCCGACCTTGCGATAGAGCCGGTTCATGTCGCCGGGAACCTTGCGGCCGTTAGCGTCATAGAGGTCGTTCTGTTCGTAGCCTCGGAGAACCGGGAACTGAGTTCGATAGATGGTGCACAGTTCGTCGACTGTGACCTCCAGGGACAGAGCCGTCAGCACATCCAGCTCCACTTGAACGGCGCGCCGCTCGGCTGCTTTGCGGACAACGGACTCGGCGGCCGCTGCATTTCCCGCCTCTTCACACAATGACGCGAAGACCTCTGTAAGCGAGATAAGCCTCAAGAAGTTCTCCACAATGCAGTCGACAAAAGGCGACTTCATGTGGATTGGGAGCCGACCGATGTCATCACCGGAGATTTTGGAAGCACCGACGACTTTCATGAGGAAGTCAGCTACCAACGATGACGAAACGCCAGCTACGGCCACAAGCGTTCGAGCATCGTGCGCGACAACTATGCCAGCAGCGTAGACGTTATCGACGTGCGCAGCGCCAGGCGGGATAACCGAGGGGTGCAGTGTTCGCGCCCCCGTGACGGCGGCCATTCTTCGCCAGACCATGCGGTACTGGCTCCGTTGCTGAATCGGCCGTCCGTCGGCTGACACCCATGACCCGAAATTGGAGTTATAGAGCGGCCTGTCGCCGACGCGTTGATAGCTAGTACGCGGGATGAAGTCTACGGGGAGAGCCTCGAGGTCCAGCTCCGTCCAGTCAAGATTGTGCTTCATAGTCGGGTTGGGCTGCTTGGCAAAAGGGTTTGCGACGGTAAAGTGCGGGCCCTGCAGGATGACGTCTTCCCAGGAGCCGGGAACATCAGATCCAACTTCGAAGTAACCGTTCTTCCGGTCTGTCGTCTCGTTCCAACCGGATGAATATTGCAGCCCCAGCTCACGCACCCGTGGCGCTCTGCTGAGCTTTTCCAGTACCCGCGAGCTTGCCCTATTGACTGGGTACACCATGCGGGCCTGGACGGCGGGGGTTCCCGGCTCGTCCAGGATGTCCGCCCAAACTGCCAGCGCGGTTTCATCCACATAGATAATGCGCTCGGAGTGAGGGCGCGTGTCCCATTTACCCTCCTCGTCTTTGATGCCCGGTACGTCCCCGGACCCGTCATGGACCTCAGAACGAGTCACCGTGTCAGGGTGAAAGAGCGAAGCGGCCATGCGGAACAGCGGACTCTGTCGAGGGACACCATAAACGTGTACACCGTAGGTCACGCGGTGGTGGATCTCGAAAAGTGATAACTCGTTGACGAACTGCCAGTGTCTGCGCAGACGGCGATATGTTTCGGCGCGTAAGTGAACGGCCTTTTGCTCGGTGAAATGCGATTCTGGGTGCACCATTGCCACGATGCCTGACGGCGACGTGGAACGCCATGTGCTTTCCATGAACGACCGGTATAAGTCGGGGCGGAGTCCGGAAACGATTGGGTAAAAAGACGCAGAAGTCAGCAGTTCACGGACAGCCACGATGCTCGTTGCCTGCTCGCACATGAACTCAACCTGCTTTGAGTCGAGCTTTGCTTCAGCTTGTTTTGCGGATTTGGAGGCCTGCGTCTGCTTCTCGTTCAACTGCCACCACGGATCAAACTCCGCATAGACGGCATTCTCGTCCCAATCCGGCCGAACCCACGGCGGGTTACCCACCTGAAGATCAAAGCCACCGCGACCAAACACCGAAGCGAAGTCCAGCTCCCAGTGGAAGAACCCCTGATCTGCGCTAATGTTCTCGCACACCTGCAGCCATGAATTTTGCTTCTTAGCGATCTCGACGTCGGACACTAGGGCAAACTCAAGGTCGGCCCGTTCGGCCTCGTTCAGTTCTTCCCAGGTCGACGCGGCTCCGAAGGTCTGCTGTCCCGCCATCTTCGATTCCTTGCCCTGCAGGCCAAGAAGCATTTCCAGCGCTGCGAGCCACTCGTCCAATGTCGGAGGTGTTGCCCCACCGGTCGCGCGCTCGGTCAGAGGCCAGAACCACAGCGCGTTCCACGCATCCATGACCCGGCGGAGGCGCTGGTAGGCGCCGTTCGGGTCGTTGAGGGTTTCCTCGATCTGGTCGCGGGTGACGGCTTCAGGCCGAGTTCCTGCATCGCCGGGCGCTTCAACCGCGGGGTGTTTGCCGAAGTAGTCGATGTCCCGGCGGGCCTCCGATTCGGCGACCTGGAGCCGGCGCAGTGTGAGCTTCCACAGGGATTCCACGCGGCGGCCAAGGTTCACCATCCGGTCGACCTGGGTCTTGCTGGGCTTGGACTTGATCTTGGTGCGCCAGGCCTTGAGATCCTGCTGGGCCTCCCCTGCCAGGTCCTTGACTTCTTTGGCGTCGGCGGCCGCGCCCCAGCCCTCGGCCGGGAGCAGGAAGTGGTGGACACGGCCCACCACGTTGGGATCGTCCGTCTCCGCAGTCATGGCCTCGACGAGCCCGGGCAGGGGCGTGTCCTGCGGGGCGCTTTTCAGCCATGACTTGTCATTCACTGACTGCCGGGAGTACGTGGCCCGGCGGGCGCCGATGAGCGAGTTTCCGCGGCGCAGGCGAAGCCCGAACCAGGGCGCCTGCAGGTCCTTCACCATGGTGTCGAGCCAGAGGGAGACTTCGGCTAGTTCCACCGCCGTCGAATTCAGGTCCACGCCGTGGACCTGGTGCAGCGCGATCTGGGCCTTGACCTTCTGGAGTTCCTGCGGATATTCGTCCGCGGGGATCCGGACGTCCAGCTCATCCTGTTTGCGCTTCAGGTACTCGTCGGCGAGCTGGCGAACCGCTTCCAGCGCGAACGCGCCGGATCCCAGGGCCGGCTCGCAGACCGTCAGGTTAAGGATGTCGTCCGCTGCAGTCTTCTGGTCGTTTTGGTCCATCAGCTCTTCGAGCGCCTGGGAGACGACGAACTTGGTAAGCACCTCAGGGGTGTAATAAGAGGCAGACTGTTGGCGTTCGCGGCCGGCGAGCCGGAAGACGAACGAGCCTGCGGGGTGTAGCACCGGGCGGCGCTCCCCTGTCCGTTCGTCCTCTTCCACCACGAAGTGCTCGGCGTCAATGGACTCGGACCGGTCAACCGGGACCACCCAGGAACCCTTTTCTGGATTCCCGTCTTTGGCCACCTCGTGGAGGGGCTCCGCGGCGATGAAACCCGTGTAGGACATCAGGCCCTCATAGACGGCCCCGAGCTGGTTGATGCCCAGTTCCGCGTAGGAAATGAAACCGCGGTCCTTGCCCTTGGCCTCCTTGCTGAGCAACAGGTGCTGGAGGACGCGCTGCAGCTCGCCGTTGCTGAGCTTGGTGTCATTGATGAGGGACGTTGCGGCGTCGTGGAAGAGGTCGGCCTTGAGCGGCTGGAAGACCAGGCCTTCGTTCTCGCCCGAGGCATCCTCGGAGGGGTTGGCTCCTGCCGGAGCGTGGCCGTTGTCCACCAGGTGAAAGAGCTGCGCGAGGGAATCGTAGATGTGGGTGCCGCGACGGGACTCCGGGGACTGGATATTGACCAGGGTCAGTTCCCGCAGTCGGTCCAGGCCGTAGCCCTCGTTGTATTCGCCAGCCCCGACGGGAAGGACGCCCATTTCCGGGGAGGCCTCCGCGTAGAGCAGGAAGAGGATCCGGTAGAGGAACCGCAGGGACTGGCGGGCCAGGACCTGCCCGTCCACGTCCTCGACGCCCAGACCTGCTTCACGGCGGCGGTCCAGGACATCATTGGCAATGATTTCGATGGAGCGTCGGATGCCTTCGCGCAGATCCTGGGAGACGCCCACAGTATGTTTGACGGAGGCCTCGAGGACACCATCCCACCAGATGGAGCCGTCCGGCGTCGGCATGAGGGAGTCGCGGCCGAAGATCGCCAGGAACCGGTCCGTCTCGGCGTTTTTCTTAGTGTCGTTTCGGTCCGCGACCAGGAGCGCGTCCGCGGCCAGATAGCGGCCCTCGGCCCAGCGTTCCTGCTCGGTCAGCACCAGCCAGCGGCCCGCCATGATGACGACAAACTTTGGCGCTTCGTCCGAGAGGTAGGCCTCGGACACTGTCTTAGCCACTGTCAGCGCCGGGGTAGGTTCTTTCCCGTCCACCAGAACCCGCCCGAGCGGCAGCACCGTGGACAGCACGTCCTCCAGGGCGTCCGCCGGAGCGGCCTCGACGAACAGAACCTCTGAGTTCCCCGTCGCCCACACGCCGGGCACGAGCGTTTCAGTGCCGCTGCGCTCGAAGGTGACGGCCGCCGTCGTGCCCTTATAACCGAGGGCGCCGCGCAGGAGTGCGTAGGCCTCAGACGCACCCGCAGGGTCCTCCGACAGCCCGGCGAGCAGGATCTGAAGGCGTCCGCGGACCTCGGCGAAGCGGGTCAGGGTAGTTGAGTGGCCGTCTTTGGCAGCCTCGTCCCAGCCTTTGCGGTGTTTGACGACCTCGGCCTGGAAGGATTCCTTGGTGGAGTCCGTGGTGAAGAAGTGTTCGCTTATCCAGTCTTCGCCTACAACGATTGAATCAAAGGACGGCATTACTGGTCAGCACCTTCCGGGACGGCGACAGGGGTTGCTCGGGGAACGACGATCAGGAGGGGGCGGACCAGGCGTTGGGCCGGGGCGAGCGACTCCGCGATGCGCTGCTCCTCGCTGACACGCTCTCGCTGCTTTTTCACTTCCGCCCGCTGCGCGAAATCGAAGGACAGCTGGGTCCAGCCCGTGGCCCGGTCCTTCCAGGCCTGCAGCCGCTGGTTGGCGGAGCTGGCAGCAGCTTCAAAGGTCAGCTGCATGGTCTGCCGGGCGCTCTCCACCGCCTGCGGCAGCAGGGCCTGCAGCCCGTTCACCGTAACCGGCCCGGGGTTGGTCGCTTTGGCATCGACGCCGATGCCGCTCAGGTGCTCACCCAGATCCTCGAGGGGTTCGGAGAGACAGAACGCCGGGTTGGCCGGGTCGGGGAAGTCCACCGCGATGAACGCTTTGGAGACCACCTGCCCGCGGCGGTTCATCAACGTTCCCATGAGCAGGACCTGGGCGGCGTCGACGTCGCCGCGGACAACGAGGACTTCGCTGCGGGACATCGAGGACAGCGCCCGGTCACTGGCCCAGTCTAGGACGGGGTGGAGCGGGCCGAGGTAGTGGGCCTCCGGCCAGCTCATGTCATCGGATTCGCGGGCGCGGTTCAGTTCCCGGCTGCCGGCTTCGACCGTGGTCGCGAGCTTGAGGCGCTCGGTGACTCGCCGCTCGGACAGGTAGTCCTGCGGCAGGTAGCCCAAGCGGTGCTGGAGGTCAGCGGGCGGGTTTAGTTCGGCGAGGCCGTGGCCTGTGTGGACGGTCCAGCCGAGGACCTTGTGCGGATCACCGAAGGCCTCGTTGAGTGCTTCGTCAAGAAAGTCCAGGTCCGTGGAATAGAGTCCGAGGGGCTTCTCGACTGGGATGGCCTCCATCTTTCCGTCGTCCTTCAAGGCCCCGAAGTCGAGGAAGTCCCAGAGGTCGGCTGAGTCCGGATCGACGTCGGGTTCTCCGACAACGTCGTCGAAGTCTTTCTTGCCGAGGAGGACGTCGCGGATGGCGTCTTCCTCCTGCTTGACGCTGTACTGCCCCATCAGGGAGGCGACGTCGTTGAGGACCGTGTGTGCCTCGTACTCGCGTTCCATCAGACGCGTCAGGACCTTGATGTCGCCCGAGAAACGGGTGTTGTGCGGGTTCAGGAGCAGGGTGGTGATCTGCGGTTTCTGGCGCTGGCCGAACCGGTCGATGCGGCCGTTCCGCTGTTCGATCCGGATGAGGCTCCAGGGGATGTCGAAGTGGATCAGGTGGTGGCATTCGGCGTGCAGGTTCACACCTTCAGACGCGACATCGCCGGTGACCAGGACCCGCAGCGGGCTGTTGCCGCGCTTGAACTTGTCCACAATGCTTTGCTGTTCGACGTCGCTGAGTCCACCGTGCAGGAGGCCGACGTTTTCCGGCTTGAGGCCAAGCGCCTTGGGCAGCGTCTCCTGCAGCCACTTGAGCGTGGCGACCCGCTCGGCGAAGACAACCGCCCGCATCGGGGAGCCCTTGCCGACGCCGATCTTCTTCAGATAGCTGACGAGCTCAGTGTATTTTGCGGAGTCGCCGGTGTTGGCGGCCTCGGCGAGCTTGCTGAGCCGTTTGAGGGCCTCGGTTTCCTTGGCTTCGGAGGGGGAATCGGCGTCGAGCTTCCTGAGACGCTCGGTGACCGTTTCGAGCAGCGCGGCAGGGCTGGAGAGGAAGGCCTTGGCAAGGATCCAGGAGAACAGCGCGCCGTTCTGCCCCGAGTAAGGTGCCGGTTTGCCTTCGGGGTAGAGCCAGACGTCGGAGAGCTCCTCGGCAATGGCGTTCTCCGCGGCGGAGGCGGACACGAGCCTGTTGTCCGGCTCTTCCCGCTCGGCCCAGTCCGCTCCGACTTCCTGGGCGACCTCGGGGCTGTGGCGGTGCCTACGGATGATGAGGTTCTCCACGTGCTTGGGATCGAAGGTGCCGTCCGGGCGGACGGCAGTGGGGTCCAGCAGCCGCAGGATTTCCGCGAACGACTCGTTGCGTCCGTTGTGCGGGGTTGCAGAGGCCAGGATAAGGGCCTCGGTATTCGGCGCAAGCACCCGGGCGAGCTCGTTGTTCATGGCCTGGGTGTTGGTGACGTTGTGGGCCTCGTCAATGACCACAGCGTCCCAGTGCAGCTTGCCGAGCTGTGCCCGGTAGCGGGGGCTCTTGAGCGTATCCATGGAGATGATGGCGCGCTTGTAGTAGGTGAAGGGGTTCCGGGTGGCCGGGAGCTTCTGCAGGATCTTCTGGATGCCGGCGGAGTCGAGGCGGACGAACGGCAGGGCGAAGCGGCACCAGAGCTCGTGCTGCATCTGCTCCAGCACGTGCCGCGGGGTGACGATGAGGATACGTTCGCCGCGGCCTCGTTTGACCAGCTCACTGAGGATCATGCCAATCTCGAGGGTCTTACCGAGGCCGACTGCGTCGGCGATGAGGATGCGCGGCCGGATATTCGTGGTATCTAAGGCCTTCGCGACGGCGATCTGCTGGTACTTGAGGTTCCGCGACAGCATGCGCGTGGAGACAGTCAGGTACTCCGCCGACTGGGGTGTCGGCGTTTTCCTGAGGGTGGTCTCCAGGAAGAGGCGCGCGCGGCGATAGTTTGGGGTGTCGTCCGCGACGACCTTGGACTTAGCCGGGTCCACGATCTCAATGGTGTCCAGCGCTGAGTAGAAGGCGGCTGTAGTGTCCCTGACGAGCTCGCTGAGGCCTTGGACCCTTATGAGGGTGCCGTCCACCGATTTCTCGACGCTGGTGACGAGCCAGTCCTCGTCCCGGACACGGACGACCGAACCGGGTGCGACGTTGAGTTCCCGGTGTGTGGCTGTAACTGTCAAGACCTGCTCCTGTGCTTCATGCTGTCACTGTTTTGGCGGCCAATCAGCCTACGACGGCGCAGTCCAGGACCCCAGCTGCAATAAACTCGGCAAGGTGGGACTTCACGGACCGGGCCGACCGTAGACACGCTCGCAGGCCCTCTTTCGCCGGGCAGTGCGGTTGTCCTACTCTTCCTCATATTTCTGACGTTGACTCGCTTCAGCTTTTTGGCGGTCCGTCATGAACTCGACCAGTTCCTTGAGAATAATCAAGTCGCACGCCCAGGAGCGATTATCTGGAACCTGAAGGGTGTGCGTAAAACCGTGCACTTGACGATTCTCGTAGTTTTCAGGGAGCAAGTGTGTCGATATAG
Source organism: Arthrobacter sp. 10T413_2 (assembly GCF_056394205.1). Classification (NCBI taxonomy): domain Bacteria; kingdom Bacillati; phylum Actinomycetota; class Actinomycetes; order Micrococcales; family Micrococcaceae; genus Arthrobacter; species Arthrobacter sp. 10T413_2. The sequence continues at coordinate 51,869 of NZ_JBFTHK010000002.1, forward strand.
CGTAATCGTCCCTATAATCGTCGCCAGTCTCCCAAACCACACACAAATCAATGTCTGACAAGTTCTTGTCAAGGCCGTTTATATCGGATATCAATCCATCAAGACTGTATTTGTATTCCAGAACTTTCGGCTCGGTTACAAGTCCTTCCATGTCCTCAAATAGCTCGGCACTGATGCCGAGAGGGTTGGTGACGGAATCGTATTCAAAGAGGGCATTATCCCCTGAGAAAGTCGCCCGATATAGGCCATCATATGTTGAACGTTCATTAGTTGCCAGAGTCTGAACGCCGCGAATCACGCCACCAGAAACTAGCTCATGGAAGAGTGCGATCACGTCCTGCTCCCGTGACGGAATAGACGTGATGGATATCCGCTTAGTGGGAAGGAAGAAATGATCAGACTCAATTTCAAGGGGATTAGCCTTCTCATGTGCTACCATCTCAGTTTTCCACTGGTCTAGCTGCGTCGAACGCTTCAAGTCCGGCGCCGCACCAGTATTTTCCTTGAGATACCCGTGGTATCGGTTTATAAGACGCTGCGTTATGTACTGGGCGGCATCCTCGGAGAAATCCACCAACTCGCGCTTGAAACCCTTTCGACCATAATCAGGGGTGTAACGGTCAAAATGCACAAGGAAATGAACCTGATTTTGACGTCCTATATTCTTCGTCAGAGGGACTTGAATAACCTCACCCTGCGGCATTCCATTCGCTGCAAGCTGAATCCCAGCCTTCACAACAGATTGGCCGCTCCGGACTTTCAGCTGCTCGTTATACGAAGACCAAAGCTTCGCCGAGTACCCATACTCCATTTCGATTGTCGGAGTATAATGCGCGATGACATCTTCATGCTGTGCCAAAATATCTTTCGAGAGGACGTCTTGAAGTTCGACGGCAGTCCAACTGTTGTACAAGAAGTCCAAGTTATTGAAACGGCCTGGAAGTCGTCGCCCCCGCCCATATTCCGCAGTGCTTTTCTCTTCCGCCTCCATAATCTCATTCAAGGACCGAGGCTTTTTTCCTTGACTCCTAAGCCAGAAGTAGCCGATACCCTCGCGGATCACTTCCTCAGCTTCTCCGCCGTACACGACCACAAGACGTATCTGCACATCAGAAGACGGCACCACCGCACCGATGGCTGTCTTGACCGACAAAATCGTCATCCAGGAAGCCGCTGTTTTCGCCTGGAGCCAGCCAAGGCTCTTCAACGTCGTGTGCTCGCCAAACTCCACGGTTATCGATAGACCTTGTTCTTGTGAGGCAAAAAAATCAGTCTCCATTGAACTTGGATCCGCGGTTACCAAGGGGAACTCGAGACTTGGATCCTGCAACTCTACCCAGCCCCGCGCGCCCCGGATTATTCCGGTGGCGGTAAAATCCGGCGTCTTGTTCGAAATTCGCATGTAATCAAACCCATAAGCAACAAAAGTCGCACCTACACCCTTATGCCCTCGACTCATACCATTCTTGGCTTTGAACGAGCAGTTAGGGGCTAAGAAGCTGCGGTACTGTCCTTCCGAGAGGCCGACGCCGTTATCGGAAACTGTAATGCGGTTAGTGTCAATGTCGACTACGACTTCAACTGCCGGGATATATGTCGTCGCATCCCGTAATGTCCGCTTTCGAAGGTCAACGGAATCCAAAGAGTTCTGGATCAACTCAGCAAATGCATCGTAGCGTCCCGTGTAGCTACTGAGAATGTTATCGATTTCGCGTAGCAATGAGCTTCTCAGGAGCGGAATATTGGCGCCAGACAAACGCTCCTCAAGCGGATTAAACGATTCCAACGAAGTCATGCATCCCTACTCACTCTTCGGACGCGACCTCTAAACGCGCGCGTTCCCCAAAAAACCCCTCGTGGCAAAGAATACTGCATGCGCCTAGCCATGCACGTCGGTGGCTCCTGAACCAGTAGGAACGCGGCGCCGCTGACACGAGTTAAAGGCCTCCACTGGCCGCAGGCTTGATGTTCGCGTTTCTCAGCGAGGTCAAACATCACGGTAGCGTGGTGATGTCGCTCACCTCGCGCCGGCGTTGCCCCGCGCTTCCTTCCGCACGCTTCGTTCCGCCTGCAGCGGCCCCTGTTCCCCGTGCAGTCCGCGCCTTACTACGGAGACTGCGCAGCACTCCGGGCGTTTGGGCGAATCCCACGCACGCCGGGCGCGCCGCGGGGGCATGTACTGAGCCCGCGGCTTGGGAAGCCTCTTAGCTGGAAGGATGGGAGGCGCCGGTGGGGCGGCAGATACGGCTGGCCGCCTGCACGGGTTGATGAAGATTCCCTGTAATCCCCGCGCCGAGGGCCGGCACAGCACATGCCTCAAGAGCCCAGCCGGAAAACCGCTCGTTTACGAAACGCAACGCGATCCCCTGCCCACCCCTTACTGTTGATCCTGCATCTAACGAAACCGTTTACGTAAACCGTTTGCGTGACCCGTCGCCATGACGGGTTGCGCAAACAACCAGACACCCTCAGGGAAGAGGAACAGTGGTCACCATCCGCGATGTCGCCAAGCACGCCGGCGTCTCTCCGGCCACCGTCTCCCGGGTTGTCAACGGGCTCGTTGGCTACTCCGACGAAACAAGGGAACGCGTCGAAACTGCGGTCAAGAGCCTCAGCTACGAAACGGACTACCTTGCCCGCGGCCTGAAAACCCGGCAGACGTCTGTGATCGGACTCCTCGCCCCCATGGTCTCGGACGCCCTGGCCTCCCAGGTCATGCAGGGCGTGGAGGAGGAGGCCCAGGAACGCGGCTACGCCGTGATGCTCGGCCGCACCGGCGCCAAATCCGCCTACATCGCCGGGTACCTGCGGACCCTGCGCACCTACCGGGCCGCCGGCGTCATCCTCATCTCCGCGGTGATCACGCCGGAAACGAGGCAGCTGCTGGGGCCCAACGTCCCCATCATCTCCGTCGCCATCAGCGACAAGTCGGGCTCCCCCAGCGTGGCCATCGACGACGAGCAGGCAGCCTACGACGCGACCCGTCACCTGCTGCGGCTCGGCCACCGGCGCATCGGCCTCCTGACCGGGGATCCGGCGTCGATCTACGTCGGCCAGCCCCGCAAGCGCGGCTACCTCCGCGCCATGATCGAAGCCGGCTGCACCCCGGTCACCGCCACCGGCAGCTTCTTCTACGAAAGCGGCGCCGCCGGCGTCGACGAACTGCTGCAGCAGGAACCCGGCCTCACCGCCATCTTCGCGATGAGCGACGAGATGGGTGCCGCCGTCGTCAACGAACTGCAGCGGCGCGGGCTCCGGGTGCCGGAGGACGTCTCCGTCCTGGGCTTCGACAACACCTCCACCTCCCTGCACGTCAACCCGCCGCTGAGCACCATGGCCCAACCGCTCGAGGAGATGGGACGGATGGCCGTGAAAAAGCTGCTCCGATCCCGCGACCTGGGGCCGAAGATCATGCCGCACCGGCTGATCGAGCGCGGCTCCACCGCGCCGCCCATTTCAACAGCGGCGAATCCGGCACCGCCCGGCGAACAAGTCGGCACCCAAGTTCTAGTCAGCTAGCCAAGACCCCAAACACCACCACCCACGGCGACAGCCGGCACTCCCCCGTGCCACCAGGCAACCATCGCCGCAGTTCCGCATGCACCAAACCACCCGCACCACCCGACTCGCACCAACCCAAAACAAGGAGCAACACATGAGGCAGCGCCGCCACACCTGGCAGACTCTTCTCGCCACCACCGCATCCCTGACCGTCGCCGCCGTCGCCCTCACCGGCTGCGGCGGGACGTCCACGGACGCGAAGAGCGCCCCGAAGGCCGCCGCGTCCTTCGAGGGTAAGGGCCCCATCAACTACGTCTCCAACCGCGATGCCTCCGGTGCCGCCAACAAGAGCATCGAGGAATGGAACGCCGCCCACCCGGAGGAAAAGGTCACGTTCGTCGAACTGCCGGACTCCGCTGACCAGCAGCGCCAGCAGCTCATCCAGAACGCCCAGATCAAGTCGGACACCTTCAGCGTGCTGAACCTGGACGTCGTCTGGACCTCCGAGTTCGCCGCCAACAAGTGGATCATGCCGCTGCCCGCGGACGCGATCCCCACGGACACGATGATCCCCGCCACCGTCAACGCCGCGACCTACCGGGACACCCTGGTGGGCGCCCCGTATTACACCGACGGCGCGCTGTTCTACTTCCGCTCGGACCTGCTCAAGGCCGCCGGCATCGCCGCCCCGCCCAAGACCTGGAACGAGATGAAGACCGCCTGCAAGGCCATCCTGGCCCTCCCCCAGGCCGCGGGCATGTCCTGCTACGCCGGCCAGTTCGACAAGAACGAGGCCCTCACGGTCAACTTCTCCGAGGCCGTGGCCTCCGCCGGCGGCACCGTGGTGGACGCCGACGGCAAGCCCACCGTCAACACCCCCGAGGCCAAGAAGGGCCTGAACCTGCTGGTGGACGGCTTCAAAGAAGGCCTCTTCCCCTCCGACGCCATCACCTACCTCGAAGAGCAGGGCCGCCGCGCATTCCAGGACGGCAAGCTCGTCTTCCTGCGCAACTGGCCCTTCCTGCACGCCTCCCTGAGCGCCACGGACGGCTCCAGCAAGGTGGCCGGCAAGTTCGGCATCACCTCCATCCCGGGCACCGACGGCCCCGGCGTCTCCACCCTCGGCGGCCGCAGCCTCGCCATCTCGCCGTTCACCGCCAACAAGGCCACCGCCCTGGAGTTCATCAAGTTCTTCACCAGCGAAGAGCAGGCCAAGAAGCGCCTCGCCCTGTCCTCCCGCGCCCCGGCCTACGCCTCCCTCTACGCGGACCCCGCCGTCGTCGCCAAGCGCCCGTTCTTCCCCACCCTGCTGACCTCGCTGAACAACGCCCAGCCCCGCCCCAAGGTGGTCCAGTACGGCGCCACCACCAAGGCCATCCAGGAAGAGGCCTACGCGGCCATCACCGGCAAGAAGGACACGGACACGGCCCTGAACGACATGCAGGCCAAGCTCACCGAGCTCTCCGCCAAGTAATTCCGCCCCGTAGCAACAGCCGGGCCGGCCGGTTCACCCCGGCCGGCCCGGCAGCTGCAACCCCAGTGAGGTTCCCAGAATGACGACGACGACCGCCCCGCCCGCCGGCGCGCAGACCGGCACGCCCCAACCAGCCAGCCCGCGCAAACGCGGCCACCGCGGCAACCGCTCTCCCGGCGAAGGCCGCATGGCCGCACTGCTGCTCTCCCCCACCATCCTGGTGCTGGCCCTGGTGATCGTGTACCCGCTGCTCGCCGCGGTGCACCAGTCCCTCTACCGCGCCGAATCCGGACTGGACGCGGACGGCTTCGTCGCCGACGTCGAATCCTTCGTGGGCCTGGCCAACTACGCCGACCTCTTCGTCGGCGAAACCGGGCGGCGCTTCCTCAACGCGCTCGGCAACACCACGTTCTTCACCATTACTACGGTGTTCCTCGAGACCGTCCTGGGCCTCTGCCTGGCCCTGGCCATGAACCGCGCCTTCCGCGGCCGATCCTTCCTCCGCGCCAGCATCTTGGTCCCCTGGGCCGTGCCCACCGCCGTCTCCGGCCTGCTGTGGCGCTGGATCTTCCAGTCCGACGGCATCGCCAACACCCTGCTCGGCAGCGAAATCCTCTGGACCGCCGAGGGCAACGCCTCCCGCGCGGCCATCATCATCGCCGAAGTCTGGAAGACCGCCCCGTTCATCGGCCTGCTGGTTCTCGCCGGCATGCAGGTCATCCCCGGCGAAGTCTACGAAGCGGCCAAGATCGACGGCGCCGGCTGGTGGCGCCAGCTCGGCTCCATCACCCTCCCGCTGGTCAAGCCCACCCTGCTGGTCGCTGTGCTGTTCCGCATGCTCGACGCGCTGCGCATGTTCGATCTCCCCTTCGTGCTGATCGGCCCGGGCAAGGAATCCGTGGAGACCCTCTCCATGCTGGCGTGGGACGAATCCAACCAGCTCCGCTACGGCTCGGCCTCCGCGTTCGCGATCATGCTCTTCCTGTACGTCGCCGTCGTCGCGATCGTCTTCGTGAAGGTGCTCGGCGCCGACGTCACGGGAGCGAAGGAACTGAAGCTGATGGCGAGGAAGTCCCGCACCAAGGCAACCCGCACCCAGGCGAACCCTGAACTGGACATCGCTGAACAGAAGAAGGCCGAGGCCACCCGATGACCATCTCCGACCTCCGCAACGCGGCCACCGACTCCGGCGCACCGAGCGACTCCGGCGCGGGCTCGCCCGACGCAACCGCCGCCGTCGGCCGCCCCGGCAAAACGAAAAAGGTGCGCACGTGGCGCTCCTACTCGGTGTACCTGGGCCTGGCGCTGATCTTCGCCTACTGCCTGGCGCCGTTCTACTGGATGCTGGTCTCCAGCCTGCGCCGCACCGCCGACATCTTCGACAACACCCTGCTGCCGGCGCCGTTCTCGCTGGAGAACTACGCCAAGGTGTTCGACGGCTCCACCATGTTCGGCCAGGCTCTGCTGAACTCTCTGATCGTGGCCGGCACCACCACGGTCTTCGCGCTGCTGCTCGGAGTGTTCGCCGCCTACGCGATCTCCCGGCTGAACTTCCGCTTCAAATCGGTGATCCTGGGCGTGATCATTGCGACGTCGATGTTCCCCGGCATCTCCGTGGTGGTGCCGCTGCTGCGCCTCTTCACGGACCTCGGCTGGATCAACACGTACCAGGCGATGATCGTCCCCAGCCTGTCCTTCGCGATCCCGCTGGCGGTCTGGAACCTCACTACGTTCATGAAGGCCCTGCCGTTCGACCTCGAGGAAGCCGCGATGATTGACGGCTGCACCAAGTGGCAGGCGTTCCGCCGGGTCCTGCTGCCGCTCGCCGCGCCGGGCGTCTTCACCACCGCGATCCTGACCTTCATCCACAGCTGGAACGAGTTCATCATCGCGCTGTCCATGATCAACGACCCCAAGATCCAGACGGCCACGGTGGCGATCTCCAAGTTCACCGGCGCCACCGAATTCCAGGCGCCCTTCGGCGAGCAGATGGCCGCCGGAGTGATCGTCACCGTACCGTTGGTCATTATGGTGCTGATCTTCCAGCGGCGGATCGTCGAAGGCCTCACCGCGGGCGCGAGCAAATGAGCCCTGTTTCGCCGGCGGGCCCCGTCGAGGAGACCACTCTCGCGCCGGCCCCCGAGTGGTGGCAGTCCGCCGTCATCTACGAGGTCTACCCGCGTTCCTTCGCCGACGGCGACGGCGACGGCGTGGGCGACCTTGCCGGGCTCATCGCCCGGCTGCCGTACATCGCCGCGCTCGGCGTCGACGGCATCTGGATGACCCCGTTCCAGCCCTCCCCGCAGGTGGACCAGGGCTACGACGTCACCGACTACTGCGGCGTGGATCCGCTGTTCGGCACCATGGAACAGTTCGACTCGCTCCTTGAGCAGGCCCACGCGCTGGGCCTGCGGATCCTGCTCGACGTCGTGCCCAACCACTGCTCCTCCGAGCACCCACTGTTCCAGGCGGCCCTCGCGGCCGGCCCGGGCTCGCCGGAGCGGGACATGTTCCACTTTGTGCCGGGTCCAGTGGGCATGTCCGACGACGACGGCGGCGCTGCGTCGGACGCTGGCGGCTCGGGCGGCTCCGACGTCCCGCCGAACAACTGGCAGAGCGTCTTCGGCGGCCGGGCCTGGAGCCGCGCCAACCCGGGCTCGGCGACGGACACGGACTGGTACCTGCACCTCTTCTCGGCCGGGCAGCCCGACTGGAACTGGCGCAACCCCGCCGTCGGCGATTACTTCGACGGCGTGCTGCGCTTCTGGTTCGACAAGGGCGTGGACGGGCTGCGCATCGACGTCGCGCACGCGCTGTTCAAGGCCGACGGGCTGCCCGATTCGCCCTCCACGGGCGGGGTGGTGGACGGGCTGCGGTCCAACCCGCAGGTTTCGGACCAGGAGGAAGTCCACGAGGTGTACCGCCGCTGGCGCACGCTGGCCGAGAAGTACGAGCCGCACCGCCTGCTGGTGGGCGAGGTCAACCTGGAACCGGCCCGCGCCGCCCGGTACACCCGCGCGGACGAGATGCATCAGGCCTTCGCCTTCGCGTTCGTGAAACTGGGCTGGGACGCAGAGGCGTGGGCCGCCGTCGGCAACGAACTCGAGGAGGCCCGGAAGATTCACGGAGCCGCCCCCACGTGGGCGCTGGAAAACCACGACATCGTCCGCTCCGTCACGCGCTTCGGCGGCGGCGAACTCGGCAGCGTCCGGTCCCGGGCCGCCCTCGTGGCTTTGCTCGGACTGCCCGGCTCCGCGTACCTCTACCAGGGCCAAGAACTCGGGCTGCCCGAGGCCGACGTCCCGGTGGAGGCCCGGGTGGATCCGATGTGGGCCCGCGGCGGCGTCTGCCGCGACGGCGCCCGCGTCCCGCTGCCGTGGACCGAGGACGCGGCGCTGAACCACGGCTTCTCGCTCGGCGAGGCGGCCACCGAACAAGCTGCAGTTCCGTGGCTCCCCCAGCCGGATGACTGGGGCAACTATGCGATCGAACAGCAGCAGCAGGACCCCACGTCCGTTCTCAACCTCACCCAAACGGCCCTTGAGGCGCGCCGGCAGCTGTGGAAGAACGGCGTCTTCACCGCGAACGACGGCGGCCCCTGGCGGGTCGAGGCCGGAAACCTCCTCATCTGCGAACGCAACGAGCACTTCCTCGTCGCCGTCGCGATGGGAGCTGAGCCCGTGAAGCTGCCCGCCGGCACCATGCTGCTTAGCGCCACGCCGCCGGCCGAAGACGGCTGGCTGCAGCCGAACAATGCCGCCTGGGTGCTGCGCGACTGAGTCCGTAATCAGGAGGGCCGTCCACGTTTCCTCGGAAACGTCGACGGCCTTTTCGCGTCTCCGCTCGGGAGCTTGAACCTACTGTGCCTCCAACGGAGGTTTACTTGATGAGGCGCTTGGCTCTGGCTTCCTTGAGCCAGTCCGGGAACTCGACCAGCATCTTCTTGAACAGGACCGCGTCGCTAATCGCGTCAACATCGCCGATCGGTTCATAGTTGGCGTTGTCCACGAACCGCTCCGTGAGCGTGTCCAGCTTCTCAAGGAAGACCATCGATTGCTTGCCGATGGAGAGGAATTTCCAGAAGATCGGCGCCGTCGACACCTCAGTCAGAGCCCGGACGGCCTTGGACTGGTTGTCCGGGGCGCCGTCGGTCAAAAACAGGACGTAGACAGGAATGTCTGCGGGAGTGGACGGCGCCAGGGTGGCCGGGGCGGTCGGCGCGGCCTGTGCCTTGCCGAGTCCGAAGAACCCCCTTTTCGGCGGGGTGAGCGGGGCCTGCGGTGCGGGCGGGGCGAACCCGAAGTGATCACGAATGGTCAGGAAGGCGTCGGCGTAGTTTGTGCTGCCCATGCGCCGGCCGTTGGTCAGGCGATCCACGGAGCCGGCGAAGTCATCGATATTGATTTCGCCCAAGTACGCCGCCTTGGAGTCGAAGATGAAGAAGTCGATGGCTCCGTCGTCGTCGAACTGAGTTGCCAGGGCCAGAGCCTTTTCGACAAGGCGCTGCATGGACCCTGACTTGTAGACCCGACTCATGGAGCCGGAGAAGTCCAGGGCGACGGCGACCTTGGCTTTCTGGCCGTTGAGCCCGGAGAGATCGACTGCGTGCGATGCGGTTTTGGCCAGTGAGAGGAGGCCCGGGGCCTGTTCACTGATCTTATCGAGGGAAAGTGCCATATCGGTTCCTTTTCGTTGGGTTGTGCCAACCATATAGCTGACGTGTACCGAGTTCATTTGGCGGCGCGTCGATTTCCTTGCAGGATCCCTTTAAGAGGTGATTGAGCGCGATCCCTGTTCCAGGTGGAGGAGCATCCACGCCTCGATCGCCGAAACAATGTGACGAGAATCCTGATATCTGTTTGCAAGGCCATACAATCCCCTTTGACGCACGATAGCGCCGAGGCCTGACACCCAGCAAAATGCTGAGGTGCCAAAAACATGGGGATTACAAATTGAATAACTACGAATCGCTCTTGGGAGCGCGTGAGCCGTCCGTTGGTACGCCGAAACCGCCACGGAAGCCGAAAGTTTCAACATTCGTGGTTGGAGCAATCACGCTGGCATTTATGGCGATGGGGGCTGCCACCAGCGGGCTCGGTGGGGCACTGATATTCCTCGCCATATTTGCCGCACTTACCGGCCTCTACGTTGTGATCACGGGCCGCCGCTCGTGGGCACGGCTGCCAGGCAGCCGGAAAGCCGGTGGTGTCGTCCTTGCAGCCTCTCTGGTGCTCTTCGTCGTCGGCGGGCTAACCGTCCCGCCCCGGTCGGCAGAAAGCATTGCTGCCGAGGCAGCTTCCGCGAACGAAAAGCGCGCAGCAGAAGAAGCGGCCCGCGCTTCCGCCGCTTCTTCAAAGGCTTCCTCGCCCTCCCCTTCCCCATCCCCGACCCCGACGAATACCGGGGAGCCGATGGACCCTGAGAACGTCACAGCACTCGCCACGGGCGTCAGCTATACAGCTCCTAAATCCCAGCCGGCGTACGCAACCAAAGCGCTCGACCTCCTCGCTAGTCTCCCCGTCAAGGGAACGGCGCCGACGGCAGGCTACGATGACCGCGCCATGTTCGGCCAAGCATGGGCCGACACTGACAGGAACGGTTGCGACACCCGGAACGATATTCTCAAGCGGGACCTTACGGACGTCACGTTCGCAGATGATGTGCATTGCAAAGTGGAGAGCGGGACCCTCGCGGACCCCTACACGGCAACAACGATCCACTTCCAACGCGGCCCCGACACCAGCAGTGCTGTGCAGATTGACCATGTGGTTTCCTTGGGTGACGCATGGCGTACGGGCGCCCAGCAATTATCGGGAGAGCAGCGCATGGCGTTTGCCAACGATCCCTTGAACCTTCAGGCCACGGACGGGCCGACTGACGTTCGGAAGGGGGATGGCGATGCTGCGGCGTGGCTACCCCCGATCAAGAGTTTCCAGTGCGCCTACGTCGCACGGCAGATTTCTGTTAAGGCGACTTATGAGCTGTGGGTGACCCAGGCCGAGCACGACGCGATGGCCCGCGTACTAGCAGACTGCGTCAATCAGTTGGTTCCGACCGGCGAGAAGGAAGTGGCCGTGGTAACAGCCCCCGAGACTTCAAAGGCGCCGGAACCCGCGGCAACGGCTGTGGTTGTTCCGGCACCGGTGGCACCCGCACCTGACCCGTACACTCCGGCGCCCGCGTACGTCGCGCCCGCTCCGGCGCCGTATGTTCCACCGGCACCCGCGCCTGCACCATATGTACCGCCCGCACCGGCACCGGCGCCGGCAGCAGCATATTACGCCAACTGCACTGAGGTGAGACAAGCAGGAGCCGCCCCGATCTATGCAGGCCAGCCCGGGTACAGCCGCAAGCTCGACCGCGATGGCGACGGCGTCGCGTGCGAGTAACCGTTATCGCCCGCTCTTGGTCCGACTAGTGGGCGAGAACGCCGCCCTCGCAGTCGGACCAGGGCTATGGCGGGACGAGTACGATCACAATCGAGAAACACGGGGGCGTCGCAGGGCAAAGCGTCGCACCCGCCGCATATGATGTTGGCACGAAGTCTTGGGGGATAACTTCCGGGACGATTTTCGCCGTCCTGCCGTCGTTGACTGGACAGGACCTGTCGTTTCCAGGAGTTGTTCCAGCGTGTTTCTCAAGACTTTCGGTTGGTCGTTCGCGGTCACCCTCATCGCATTGGTGGTCGTTTTTCTTTATGGCGGCCCTCAGGCACTGATTCTCTGCCTCATCTTGGGCATTCTTGAAATCAGCCTGAGCTTCGATAACGCTGTGGTCAACGCGCGAATCCTTGAGCGGATGAACCCGTTCTGGCAGAAGATGTTCCTCAGCGTGGGCATTATTATCGCCGTGTTCGGTATGCGTATCCTCTTCCCCCTGCTGATCGTGGGAGTCACCGCTGGCCTGAACCCGGTGGAAGCTGTCAGCCTGGCAATGGAAAAGGGTGACCCGCACACCCCAGGCAGTTACGGATATCTGCTGCACGAAGCCCACCCGCAGATCGCGGCCTTCGGTGGAATGTTCCTTCTGATGCTGTTCCTGGACTTCATCCTGGCCCACCGGGATATTAAATGGATCAAGTTCCTGGAGATCCCGCTCGCCCGGCTGGGCAAACTCGAAGGCGCATCGTTGATCATTGGCCTGGCGGCTCTGGCCATCGCCGGGGCGGTATCCGGCGAGCAACAGGGCATCGTCCTGCTCGCGGGCCTGCTGGGCATGATCACCTATTTCCTCGTGAACGGCCTCGGAAATCTCTTCGACGTCGATGAAGACGGAGACGTTGATGCCGCGGATGCGGACCTCGTCGTGCACTCGGGCCCTTCCGGTACGGCTCAACTGGCCGGCAAGGCCGCCCTCATGCTGTTCCTGTACTTGGAAGTCATTGACGCATCCTTCTCCTTCGACGGCGTCATCGGAGCCTTCGCTATTACCGCGGATCCGATCATCATCGCGCTCGGACTGGGCTTCATCGGAGCCATGTTCGTCCGCTCCCTGACCGTGTTCCTGGTCCGGCAGGGGACGCTGGACGAATTCGAGTACCTGGACCACGGCGCACACTGGGCCATCGGTGCCTTGGCAGTAATCCTGCTGGTTACGATCGTGGTTCCCGTCAACGAGATCGTTACCGGCCTCATCGGCGTCGTGTTTATCGGTGCGGCATTTATCGGATCGGTTCAACGCAATAAGAGGAATCGTGTCGCTGAGCAGCCTCAAACGCGCCAGTCGGCGAACGCAAACAGCTAGCTCCACATCACTTATCAAGGCAACAGCCACTACTAAGAAAGCGAGCAGTTAAATGGGTTTGAGTCTGCAAAAAGGCCAGTCGCTGTCACTGACGAAGCAGAACGGCGATTCGATGACGAACGTCCGTATGGGCCTCGGCTGGGACTCGGCTGTCCCCGCAAAAAAGGGATTCTTCGGCGGGACTAAAACGGTGGAAATCGACCTGGATGCGTCAGCCATCCTGTTTGACGCGCAGGGCCAGCACCTGGACACTGTCTTCTTCAACCAACTGACCAGCAAAGACGGTTCCATCCGCCACACAGGGGACAACCTGACGGGCGAAGGGGACGGCGACGACGAAACCCTCATGGTGAACCTGCCAAATGTGTCTCCAGCCGTCACGCACATCGTGTTTGTCATCACCAGCTACAGCCAGCAGACCTTCGACATGGTCCAGAACGCGTTCTGCCGCGTTATCGACGACTCGGCTCCAGGCAGTCCCGAAGTTGCCCGCTACGACCTCACCGAATCCGGACCGTACACGGCGATGGTCATTTCGAAGCTTTCGCGGAACGGGAACGTCTGGAACTTCCAGGCCATCGGCACGCCCGCTAACGGACGCACACCGGGCGAGGTCCTCGGCGCCGCGGCATCCGCCCTCTAGGTCTTTAGCTCTATCGAATGTACACACCGAACTGAAGGAGTACCTCTTGTCTAGCCTGACTCTTAGCAAGGGCAGCAACCTGTCACTGACCAAAGCCGACCCGGGGCTCCGCAAGGCCATGATCGGCCTCGGATGGGATCCGCGGACCACCGCCGGCGAACAGTTCGACCTCGACGCCTCGGCTCTCCTGGTCCGCGCCGACGGCAAGGTCCGCTCCAACGATGACTTCATCTTCTACAACCAGCTGTCCTCGCCGGACGGCTCTATTGTGCACCAGGGCGATAACCGAACGGGTGAGGGCGAAGGCGACGACGAGCAGATCCTGATCGACCTCGACTCGGTCGCAGCAGACATCGCAAAGATCGTCATTGTCGTGTCGATTGACCAAGCAGAGGCGCGCCGTCAGAACTTCGGCCAGGTCCGCGATGCATTCTGCAGAGTCGTGAACCAGGACACAGACAACGAGGTTGTCCGCTACGACCTGACAGAAGATGCCGCAGCGGAAACGTGCATGATCTTTGCCGAGATCTATCGAAATGGCGGCGAGTGGAAGTTCCGTGCCGTAGGCCAAGGCTATGCCTCGGGCCTCCGTGGCGTTGCCACGGACTTCGGCATCGCCCTGGACTAAAAGCCGGATGGCCCGGGCAACTCGGGCCATCCCTCCAACACCCGACAGACTGAACAAGGAGAACAACCATGGCTGGCTTGACGCTTACCAAAGGCAGTAACCTCTCGCTCACCAAGACCGATCCGGGGCTGAACAAGGTTCTCGTCGGGCTGGGCTGGGATCCTCGCACGACCACCGGTGACGCCTTCGACCTGGACGCCTCGGCGTTGCTTCTCGGCGCCGACGGCAAGGTCCGCAGTTCTGCGGACTTCATCTTCTACAACCAGCCGGCCGCAGCCGACGGCTCAGTAGTCCACAAAGGCGACAACCGATCCGGTGAGGGCGACGGCGACGACGAAGTGGTCGCCGTCGAACTCTCGGCCGTGGGCGCAGATGTTGAGCGAATCGTCTTCGTGGTCTCGATTGACCAGGCGGACACCCGCCGGCAGAACTTTGGCCAGGTACGCTCCGCATACTGCCGCGTCGTCAACCAGGAGAGCGACGCGGAGGTGGTCCGCTACGACCTGAGCGAGGATGCGGCGCCGGAAACCTGCATGATTTTCTCGGAGCTCTACCGGCATAACGGCGAGTGGAAGTTCAAGGCCGTCGGCCAGGGGTACGCGACGGGCCTCGCCGGGATCGCCGCGGACTTCGGCGTGCAGCTCAGCTAAGCCCCGAGACCACAGAAAGAGAGACGCAATTATGAGCATGCAACTCACTCCGCCAGAGACGTCATCATCGACTCCCCTCGTCCTGAACGCTCCGGAGGCTCCGGGCATCGTCAAGGAAGACGACGCCCCGGGCATGGTCCCGGTCCCGGTCGAACGCCAGCAGGAGATCAACGCCCAGGCTCGTGCCTTCATCACCGAAGTGTCGGCCATGAGCCCGTTCAGCCCCGAATACTCCAGCAAGATCGATGGCATCAACCGGCTTGGCGGCCAGCAGCTCGTGGCATCCGCCAACACCTCGAGCCGGCTCCTGGAGCGGTCGTCCACGTCGCTGGCCGGCGCGAAGAAGTCCGGCAGCAGCGCCCAAGTGCAGGTCGCCTCAACGCTCGGTGAGCTTCGTTCCACCGTGGAAGACCTCACGCCCAACAACGCTGACCTGGGCGTCGGCCGGAAGATCCTTGGAATCATTCCGGGCGGCAACAAGCTCGCTAAGTATTTCCAGAGATATGAGAGTGCCCAGACCCAGCTCGACAAGATCATCAAGTCCCTGATGGCGGGCCAGGACGCGCTGCTCAAGGACAACGCCTCCCTGGCGCAGGAAAAGACCCAGCTGTGGGAGACGATGCAGGGGCTGAGCGAATACGCGGTATTCGCCAAGGCCCTGGACACGGCGACAGCCAACCGGGTCGATGAGATGAAGATGCAGGGCCAGATCGAAGAGGCGGGCAAACTCGACTCTGACGTGCTGTATCCGATCCGCCAGCGCCACCAGGACATTCTGACCCAGCTGGCCGTTTCGGTGCAGGGCTATCTAGCTATCGACTTGATCCGCAAGAACAATACCGAGCTGATCAAGGGCGTTGAACGGGCCCGCACGACGACGATCTCCGCGCTGCGGACTGCCGTTATTGTGGCCCAGGCGCTGGCGAACCAGAAGATGGTGCTGGATCAGATCGACGCCATTAACACGACGACCAACAACATGATTCTGAAGACCAGCGAGATGCTCAAGGATCAGACCGCACGGATCCACCAGCAAGCGGCCAGTTCCGGGGTCAGCGTGGAAACGCTGCAGAAGGCGTTCGACAATGTCTTCCAGACCATGGACGCCATCGACACCTTCCGCTCCCAGGCCAACAAGAGCATGGAAGGCACCGTGCATGCCCTCGAAACCGGGCTGGAACGGGCCCGCCCCTACCTGGACAGGGTGCGGCAGCAGGAAGGGAATTAGTGGTCATCAGGCCTGAGCAATAGGCTTACGGGCTATGGTCGCAAAATTCTTAGGCTCGCTGTTTGGCGGCGGAGCGGTGCCCCGCTCTGCCGCCTTCACCAGTGACGAATCTCCCGCCGCCGTCGATACGGCTGCAGATGAACTGACACTCACCGGGAACGCGCTCGAAGAGCTGCGACAGATGGTGCTGGCCAATGGCAACCAACTGCCTCCCCTCGTGGTGTCACAGGTGCTGCAGTTGACCGACATCCTGCGCGCCCTGATCGGCTACATCGGCCGGTCGGGGGCGTCCACCGAGCAGCGCGTCCTGCTGAACGCCGTCATCACCGACTATCTTCCGTCCCCGCTGCGGGCATACCTGATGCTGGGCGTTGGCTCGCGGCGAGACGAATCCGCCGACACGACGGTGCTGCTGGAACAGCTCGACACGCTCTACTCCACCGTCCAAAACCTGGACAACCAAGTCCGCACTGGGGCTATTACGGAGCTGGCAGTCCACGGCCAGTTCCTCAGGGACAAGTTTGATATTGATGGTCTTCATCTGGAAGGACGCTAGTGGCTTCAATGGTCGCGGGCAGCAACGCCGCCCTCACTGCTGAGAACCCCGGACTGGACAAAGTGATGCTGGGACTCGGCTGGGACATAGTCCCTAGCCGCGGCCCGCAAGCCGAGCTGGTCCCCATGGTGATCATGTGCGGGACCGATGGCCGCGCCATCTCGGATGACCACCTGGTCTTCTTCAACCAGATCGCCAGCCCCGAAGGCAGCATCTCCTTCGCCGGCGCGGAAGACCAGGAACAGATCGACGTCGACCTCAACCGGGTGCCCGAGTCGGTCCACAAGATCGCCGTGCTCCTCTACGTGGATCCGGACGTGCGGGGGCCAGGTACCTTCGGGGCCGTCAAAAACGCCTACCTGCGGGTCGCCACCGACCAAAACCGGGAGCTCCTTCGTTTCACGGTACCGCGGGGGAACCTCGACAAGATCAACGCCATGATTCTCGGGGAGCTCTACCGGCACGCCGGGGGCTGGAAATTCCGTGCTCTCGGCCAGGGCTATGAGGCCGGGCTCGCAGCCGTTGCCGCCGACTTCAAGTTGAGGCTCTGAACATGGCGCTGAACCGAACCTCGCCGCGGACCGACATCGGGTACCTCAGCCGGCGCCGCAAGCCGGTGGGGCAGCCGGAGCCTCTTCGACCCACTGCGCAAAGTACAGCAACGTCGCCTGAGCCCGGCGCCAGCCCGTCGTCCAACGAATTGACGCTCGACGCAAGCCGGACGGGTTCCAGCGGACTCACGCTCAATGCCAGCCCGGTGCGCATACCGTCCACGAGGGCTTCAGTGGCTTCAAAGCCGGCGCCCCGGCCCGCTCCGGCCGCATCGGACCGGCTGTTCCCGGCCCCGGATTTTGGCAGCGTCCGCGAGTTGGGCGAAGCCAACCCGGTGGTTCGGCTGAACGCCAGGCAATCCGCGATTGGCTCACTCCTCGTAGCCGGGGTTCGCTCGGTGGCTTGGGAGGACCAGGAGCTCACCACGGGCGCCCACCACGCGGAGGGGCATAAGGCCGGCACCGCCGTCCTCACCCCGGGAAACCGGCCCCTGGCCGACATGCAGGACGGGGCCGGCATAGTGTCCCTGCGTCACGTCCGGCTCGTGCGCCGCCTCCTGTTCGTCGCAGGTGAGGCCCCGATGACGGTCGGAGTCTTCGACGGCGCGGCCGCCGCCATTGCCGCCCGGAACGATGCTGGGTTGCGGAGCGTTCTGTACGTCGGGCGGGTCGGCGCGGTCCTGGAAATCCGCGCCGAGTTCGTCGCGGCAGACGCGTCTGACAAGGCCATCTGGGCCATGTTCGGTTTCACGATGACCCTCCCGCTGGACCAACGGGTCCACCTGCGCTGATCCGGCAGCGCACCGCAGACCACAACTAGGGGACAATGCAGCACTTCAAAGCCTTGGCCGAATCCGTCAGGGACCGGCTCTTCCACCTGCGCCCCGAACTCCTTCACCGCACCTCGGACCCCGGCCTGCTGGCGGTCGCGCTGGGTGCCACTCTGTATTCGCCGGCCACCAGAAGCTCACTGGCAGCCGGAATCCGGAAACAGACGGCGGCGGGGTGCCTCAGCATCGTCGTCTGCCTCGAAGACGCCGTTCCCGACGAGGAAGTGCCCGCCGCGGAGGAGAACCTCCTCGTGGCACTGGAGCAACTGTCGCTGGACGATCCGGACGAACTCCCGCTGATTTTCATCCGTTGCCGGACGCCCGAACAGCTGCTCGACGTCGGACGCAGGGCAGGTGCCGCCCTCGGAGTCGTCTATGGCTTCGTCCTGCCCAAATTCGAGAACGAGACAGGCCGGGGGCGCGCCTTCCTGAAGGCACTGCAGGTGTTGAACGAAGAGGCAGGACGCGCCGGGGACTCCAAGGAACACCCCCTGAAGGCGATGCCGATCATCGAGGACCTTTCGACAACCCACTTGGAGTCACGCGTCCGGGTGCTGACGGACAACCTGGCCCTGGTCGAAGAGTTCCGTGACCTGGTGCTGTGCGTCCGGATCGGTGCCACGGACATGTCCAGTGCCTTTGGCCTGCGGCGTTCCCGCGACCTGACCATCTACAACGTCAAGGTCGTCGCGAACATCATAGGCGACGTCGTGAACATCTTTGGCCGCCCAAATGACGGCTGGGTCATCTCCGGCCCCGTGTGGGAACACTTCGTCAACACAGAACGGGTCCTGAGGCCGCAGTTGCGATCTACGCCGTTCGAAGCCGTCAACGAGGGCGAGCTCCGTCAGCGCATCCTGATGGACAATCTGGACGGCCTGATTCGAGAGATCGAATTGGATCTGGCCAACGGGCTGCTGGGCAAGACCGTCATCCATCCCAGCCACGTGCCCGTGGTGCACTCCATGTGCGTCGTGAGCCACGAGGAATACCTCGATGCCCTGGACATCGCCGGGAGCGCAGGCGGTGGTGTCAAAGCATCGTCCTATGGAAACAAGATGAATGAGTTGAAACCACACCGCGCATGGGCCGAGCGCACCCTGTTGCGTGCCAGGGCCTTCGGGGTCGCGAGGCCTGGCGTCAGTTTTGTCGAACTACTGGAAGCGAGCATGCGGTGAAGCAACTCTCTACGGATGCTCCCTGGAGCGGCGGTTACGTGCGCGATGCCCTGGGCGTCGAATTGTCCTCAGACCACAGCCGCAGTGTGCTGCCGGTGACAGCACTGGTCGGGCTGGCGCTACGGCACAATCCCAAAAGGGCCCATCTGCTCGTCTCCCGGGTGCTCGCCAAGCACGTCCCCACCGAACCCGGGATCGCGACGTCAGCGGGACAGCTTCTGGGGCTTCTGGTCCGCAGGGAACTCCAGGTGCCCGCCGCTGCCGGTCCGGATGCAGACGCCCGTTCTCGCGGTGCCGGATCGCTGACCGCCGTCATCAACGAGGCGGCGGGAAGGCTGGCGCGCCTATTGGAAGGCGGCACGGCCCGGAGCGAGGACGAGCGACGCCGCAGGATTGCCGAAGTGGCCGGTCTGGGCGAACTGCTCGCCCGATGGCAAACAGAACTTCCCGGCGTCGTGACCGTCGGTTACGCCGAAACCGCCACCGGGCTTGGCCAGCTGGTGGCCGGGCAACTGGGGACCTATTACATCCACTCCACCCGGCAGAGCAACAGCCGGGTGGAGCCCTACGGCGCGTTCGAGGAAATGCATTCGCACGCAACCTCCCACCGCTTGCTGCCGACCAGCCGAGCCGCCCTCGACCTGGCCGAGACCGTGGTCCTGGTGGATGACGAGCTAAGCACCGGCGCCACGATCATCAACACCATCCGCGAACTGCACCGCATCGCACCGCACCGCCATTACATCGTCGCCTCCCTGGTAGACCTGCGCTCCACGGCAGACCGGGACCGCCTTGATGAGCTGGCACGCCAACTCGGAGCAAGGATCAGCGCCGTGGCACTGGCGCAGGGAGGCATCCAGCTGCCGGAAACGCTCGCTTCGGACGCGGCGGAGCTCATCAGCACCATCCCGCTCTCGCGGGCCGCGGTCACCGGACCGGGCCGGATACAACTGTTGGACCTGCGCGGAATCGTGCCACCCATCCGCAGCCCCCGCTTCGGCGTGGCCGGGCGTCCCAATCCGGACCAGGCGGCGGGCATTGCGGACGCCCTGGCCGCGGCCCTTGGCAACCGCGGCGAAGCGGAGGCCCGGGTGCTGGTGCTCGCCACGGAGGAATTCATGGCACTGCCCCTGGCGGTCGCCGCCCGGCTGCAGGAGCTGCGCCCTGACGCCGACATCCGCTATTCCACCAGTACCCGCTCACCGATCGCCGCGCTGGACGAACCGGACTACGCGATCCGTTCGGCGATTGCCTTCGGCAGCGACGACGACGCCCCTGACGGGCCCGGGCCGCGGTTTGCCTACAACTTCATGCACCCGGACGGGCGCTTCGATACGGTGCTGATCATGGCAGAACCCGGCACCGCGGAGTCCGCACTTCTGGCCCCCGGCAAGATCGCCGAGGCCGTCTCCGGCAGCACGGACGATGTCCGACTGGTCATGTTGCCGGGCCAGCCACCGTTCCCGACGCCACTGCTCGGACCCGCCTTCGGCTCCTATCTGCCCGAGGACGTCGAATGGCTACTAAAGGACCTGAGTTCCGCGCAGCTGGAAGCGCCGAGGGAAGAACGTGAAGCCGCCATCCAGTCCGGGAAGGCCAGCTACGCCGAATCGCTGCCGCAGGAGTACGAACCCTCGCCCGAATACGGCACCTTGTTCCAGGCAGCGCTGGAGAGCACGGCCACCAGGATCGCCCACGCCGTAGGAACGCTTACCGAGCAAGTCCTGAAGCTGCGCGGCAACGCACCTGTGCTGGTTTCCCTCGCCCGCGCCGGAACTCCCGTTGGCATCCTGATGAAACGTTGGGCCTGGGAAGTCCACGGACTGAAGCTGCCGCACTACGCCATCAGCATCGTGCGTGGGCTCGGCATCGACCAGACCGCCCTCGGTTATCTCGCGTCCCGGCACAACCCGGACGACATCATGTTTGTCGACGGCTGGACCGGCAAGGGCGCCATCGCCCGCGAACTCGCCGCCGCCGTCGAACTCTTCCGACAGACCGATGGGCCGGCGTTCCGTCCCGACCTTGCCGTTCTCGCGGACCCGGGGCACTGCGTCCGGATCTTCGGCACGCGAGATGACTATCTGGTCCCCTCGGCCTGCCTAAACTCGACCGTTTCCGGACTCGTCTCCCGGACTGTCTTCAACAAAGCGCTGATTAGCCCCGGCGATTTCCACGGAGCCAAGTTCTACTCGGAACTGGCTGGCAGCGACGTCTCCGGCGACTTCCTGGCAGCCGTCACGGCCCAGTTCCCCGGTGTCCGGGACGATGTCCTGCGGGCAGCAGCGCACGCACCTTCAGACATCGCAAGGCTCCCGGAAGCAGACTGGTCCGGATGGTCCGCCGTCGAGCAGATCAGCCGCACCTTCGGCATCAACAACGTGAACCTGGTCAAACCAGGTGTCGGCGAAACCACCAGGGTCCTCTTGCGGCGCGTACCTTGGAAGGTGCTGGTGCGCCCCGAGGCTGTGCCGGAGCTCGCCCACGTGCTGCATCTGGCCGAACAGCGCGGCGTCGAGGTGATGGAGGTCCCTGACCTGGCTTACAGCTGCGTCGGACTGATCCATCCGCTGCACACGCCCGGAGCAACCGGCGCCGACGGCAAGACCGTGGTGGACGTATGAGCGTTCACTCAAGTGGCGCGCCGGTCATGGTGGCCAGCGATCTGGACCGCACGTTGATCTATTCGGCGAACTCCATGGCGCTCGTGGGAAGCGACCACCTGGCGCCCCGGATGGTGGTCGCCGAGGTCTACGACGCGGCACCGCTGTCGTTTATGACCCGGGCCGCGGAGGAGCTGCTCGAAGAGATCGTGGAGCGGAGCGTCTTCGTGCCCGTCACCACCCGCACCCGGGCGCAGTTCTCCCGCGTGCGGCTGCCCGGGTCCGGCCGCGGGTACGCCGTGACGACGAACGGCGCCGTGCTGCTGCACGACGGCGAGCCGGACGGCGACTGGTCGCGGCACATCCAGCGGTCTTTGGGGTCAGACTCTGCGCCCTTGGACGACGTGTTGGGCCACCTCAGGGGCGGCGCGGCAGTCCCCGCCGTCTTGAGGGTCCGGACCGCCGAAGAATACTTTGTGTACTCGATCGTTGACCGGCAGGCGCTACCTGACGCGTACCTGGACGAGCTCGGCGCCTGGTGCGAGGCCCGCGGTTGGACGACGTCGTTGCAGGGGCGGAAGCTCTACTGTGTGCCGGCCCCGATCACCAAGGAAGCCGCTGTGGACGAGGTCCGGCGGCGGAGCGGATCAGGTCTTCTTGTAGCCGCGGGCGACTCCCGGCTGGATGCGGGCATCCTCGAGCTGGCGGACATCGCGATCCGTCCATCGCACGGCGAACTCGACAGCGACTCGTTCACCCTGCCGAACCTGACGGTGACTTCGGCTTCCGGAGTCCTGGCCGGCGAGGAGATCCTGCGTTTCGTCAGCGGCGTCCTGGCGGAAACGCTGGCTCCGCTCCCCTAGTGTGTCGCCGAGCAGAGGACGTGACCCCACCACGTTCCAATCCGTCTGCCGCTAGGGGCGCTACGAGCGGCACCCTACTTTCTCCTGTCGTGCAACTGCGCGAAGCACCTGCCGGTCGAACTCGTACTCCTACGCGTCAAATCAGGCCGTTCGTTCAACGATCCAGGTTCATCTGCAGTCCGCCGCATCAACGTGCGGCGACCCGCAAGGGTGGCGTCAAAACTGGCGACGTCCACAGGCGGCTCCCGTGTGCTGATGCAGGGCTGGGAGCACATCGCCCGGACGGGTCGGGCCGTGGAGGCCCCGGCAAAGCCCGACCCGCCTAGCTGCCGCAATAAACGGGTCCGAGGTCGTCATGCGTGCCCGTTCCCCGCACAATGGGTTTCGGGCCGGCAGAGTTGCCGGCCCCGACCCGGCGTGCGGCTACCGCACGGACGCGGCATGATCACCATTGGGGAGAGCCATGAGTAACGAATATCGGCTCGGCGACGGAACGCCGCGCTACGGATCCCGCTCCGAGAGCTATGCGCGTGAGGAGGCGGCTCCGGCCGCCGCACTGCGCGTGGAGGAAGCCGCGGAAGGTGCCGCGCGCCTCGGGCTGGACGAGATGGCCGCCGCCATCGACCGCCGGCTGACCAGCTCCTGGGCCGACAACGACAACCCTCTTGTGAGGGCAATGCGGGCCGCCCACCCCGAAGAACTGGCGGCCGCCCGCGCCCTCGTCAAACTGCACCTGGGCAGCCAGCGCCAGTGGCGGCTGAAGGCCGAGGCCGTGCGGAACAAGGGTCTGGCGGCGACGATGCGCCGGCGCCGGTCCTCCGGCAGCGCACGGGAGGTCTTTGCCCTGCGCGCCATCCTGATGGTCGGGCTCATCGCACTGCCGACCTACATCGTCGCTACCGACCGGGAAGACCTGCTCAAACTCGTCCTCGTCGGCATTGGCTGCGTTGCGGTGGCGATGATGGGCGGGCACTACATCACTGTCCACGCGCGGGTGCCGGTGATGCCGAACATTCGGGCCGCCTGGCTGGCCGAGCTCCGCCAGGACATTGTCGATGCCACCTTGGTCGCCATCCTGCAGAACAACGGCGCCGGACTCGACGCACGGACCGCCGCCGCGGGCCGGCGCGGGTGGACGAGCATCCAGACCGCGGCCAAAGCCATGGACGCACTCCACAGCTGACCCGCTTTCGGTACACGACTGCCGCATCCAGTGGGGGAAGCTTCGCCTCGACCGTGCCCGCGGAACAAACCAACCGCCTGACCGGATTTTTACTGATGGCTGTAAATCAACAAACCCCGACGACAACAGGAAGGTCCCGCATGGTTCGTTGGTGCGGGACCTTCCTGTGCCCGACCGATTAGGCGCCGCGCTTCTCCCGTGACAGCCCAAGGCCCATGACGATGAGGACGGGGGCGGCCAGAAGAAGCGAGGTTACGAGCAGGGCCGCCCCGAAATACGGCAGGGCCAGACCGATGAGTCCCAACAGCAAGGCAAGGCCGGCGAAGCTCAGGGACGTCATCGGTGATCCGTGGCTCCGGCTGCGCTGGTTGGACAGGAGGACGATGCCGGCAGTGATGTTGCCCAGTGCCGCTACCAAGATGAGGAATGCCATAAATGCCGTGCCGCCGCCTGCGCTGAAGCCGGCGATGGACGGGACGAATAGCCACGTACCAAGAGCGATCCCTACGATGCCGGACGCGACACGGTAGCC
This sequence comes from Arthrobacter sp. 10T413_2, assembly GCF_056394205.1. Classification (NCBI taxonomy): domain Bacteria; kingdom Bacillati; phylum Actinomycetota; class Actinomycetes; order Micrococcales; family Micrococcaceae; genus Arthrobacter; species Arthrobacter sp. 10T413_2. The sequence goes on from NZ_JBFTHK010000002.1 coordinate 76,032, forward strand.
GGAAGACATGGGACCCTTTGAAACGGCCGGAACCCATTGGCTCGGCTGCTGGTTATACGGGCCTGGTAGTGGCTGAGCGTACGGTCCAGGGGCCGCATAACCCTGCGGCGGGTACACGGCTTTGTGTTGCCCATAGGCCTGCGGCTGGCGGGGGTATCCACCTGGCGCGGCATACTGAGGCGGAGCCTCTTGAATCGGTGCCTGGAACTGCGGCTGGCCGTAGCCCTCGGGCTGCGGGGCCGGGTACTGCGGTGTCGATTGGGGCGCCTGCGATGCGGGCAAGAGCGGCGGAAAGTTCTCAGTCAAGGTTCCCCGTGGGTAGTGTTGGGACCGCTGCCAGACTAGCCGCGGCAACATGGATCAAGCTGATGTGACGCCGCGCGGTCCGCGTGCCGTGGTCTGATCGTTCACAGATTACATCCAGCAAGCCCCCAGAGCCGATCTCTCGTCGCGGATCATTTGCAGATGTCGAATATTGCGTCCTACAACGTCAAGAAGCGGCGATCGGCGGGGACGGTCAGCGTCACCCCCCAGGGGGCTCGGCGGTTGCAGCCCGTTATTGCTATCAGACTGCGGCTCTCAGTCCACACCCGAGGCCTCCGCCTCGGGACACCGACAGGCTAACCACTATTGAACGCTGGCGCTTTCCGAACGTCGCTCGAGATGTCTTTTTTCCATGCGATTGCATTCAATTCGGGAATGAACGTGTAGCATCCGTTTTGCGGGCACTTACGCCCGTGACGCTACTGGGGGAAGCGAACATGCTTGTAACTGTTGGCTGGCGCGATGAACCGCCTCGGCGGCCCGCGCTCCACGCTGGGTTCCCCCTATGTGCGTCCATCACCGCACCCACTCCGCACGCTTCGCATCGCACGTCGGTCAGGTGTCCTATGAAAGGACTCTCATGAGCCAGCCCCCGAACCTCGCCCCCTATCCCCCGGCATACGGATATGGACAGGAAAAACAGAGCAATAAGTCTTTCCTCGTGACATGGCTGTTCTCCCTCCTCCTCGGCGTTTTCGGCGTGGACCGTTTCTATCTGGGCAAAGTCGGAACCGGCATCCTCAAGCTGATCACCTTCGGTGGCCTGGGCATCTGGGCCCTGGTCGATCTCATCCTCGTACTGGCGAACAAAACCCGCGATAAGCAGGGTCTTCCGCTGGAGGGCTACGACAAGCACAAGAAAATTGCCCTGATCGTCACCGCCGCCTTCCTCCTCCTGAGCATCATCATCAATGCCAGCCGCGCAGGAGCTGCCACATCGTCCGCCTCACCCGCTTCCGCCGTAAGTGGCGCTACGGCTACCCCGACAGCGACCGCAACGGAGGATCCCGCGGTCGCCAAGGCTGAGGCCGACGCCAAGGCCAAGGCTGACGCTGACGCTGCTGCTAAGGCGGCGAAGGCCGAGGCTGACGCTAAAGCCAAGGCCGACGCTGACGCTGCTGCCAAAGCCAAGGCGGACGCTGACGCTGCTGCCAAGGCGGCGAAGGCAGAGGCTGACGCTGCTGCTAAGGCTGCCGCTGAAGCTGGGACGACCAGTCAGCAAAACGCTCTGCGGAAAGCTGCCGATTACCTCGATTACCAAGCCTTCTCGCGCAAGGGTCTGATCGAACAGCTGGTCTACGAGAAGTATTCGACACCGGATGCGACTTGGGCTGTTGACCGCGTGACAGTCGACTGGAACGAGCAGGCAGCCAAAAAAGCCAAGGATTACCTCGAATACCAGTCCTTCTCGCGTTCCGGGCTGATCGACCAACTGACCTACGAGGGCTTCAGCCCGGCGCAGGCAGAGTACGGAGTGAGCAAGACTGGTCTCTAGCGGCCTGTCACAGTTCGATTTGTGACAGTTCAAGGTCACCGGGACCAAGCCCGGCTTCCCGACGTTCTCGAGAACGTCCGTCCCAACTGCAGCCGTGGCTAAATAGCCAGTCGCATTCGCCCGACCCCGACCACTGCGATCGCAAGTAAACCCCGCCAGCTCGACGTTCTGGCGGGGTTTACTTGCATAGACCGAAGCGCCCAGATGCCGGGTCGAGATGGTGGCGAAGCTCGAGGTGTCAATTGAAAAACGGCTGCTGCCCAGGCCGCTGGCGCCCTGGGTCGACACCACGGGGCCGGTCACGAAGAACAGGATGACCAGCAGTTGGAAGGCTCTCAGCACAGCGGGGGGACCCCGCCCGTCGGGGGCCGTCCTGCGGGCCCGTTGCCCGGACCGTGTGGCTGCTCCTCAAAGAGCACCGCCCATAAGATGAGGCATGGACTTCGAGGACACGCTCTGGACGGTTTTGGGGACCGGGCTGGTTCTGCTGATGCTCATTGACGTCTTTCGCACACTCCTTTATCCGCACGGTTCCGGTCCTCTGGGCCGGGCGATTATGCGCGGATTCTGGCTTGTATCAAGAAAACTGCGGGGCCGGGGCTCCTTCATAGCAGCCCCCTTGGCGATGGCCGCCGTCATTGGTACCTGGGCAGGCTTGGCGGCCATCGGCTGGGCTCTGCTATACCTGCCCCATCTGACGGACGGTTTTGTATACGGAGCCGGGGTTCCGCTGCGGGCCGACTTTGCCGAAGCCCTCTACATCTCTATGGTCACTCTTTCCACCGTGGGGTTCGGCGATATCGTGGCAACGGATCCGGTGCTCAGGCTGGTTGTCGCCTTCCAGGCCGTCACCGGTTTCGGTTTGCTGACAGCAACGGTCACTTGGATCCTGCAGACGTTCCCGGCCCTGAACCGCCGCCGGGCCCTTGCCCACCAGCTGACTCTGTTCAGGGAGGCTGCCGGTCCGGCCGGTGTATTGGACATGGAGCCCAGTCACGCTACCGGATTGCTGGAGGCAATTGCCGGAAACGTAGCTACGGTGACCATAGACCTGCTTGCGTTCCATGAAACCTACTACTTCCGTGAAATTGAGCAGCGCGGCTCCTTGCCCGCCACGGTGGCCTACGCCCAGGAGCTGGCATCCCAGGCCCAGCGCAGCGAGAGCCCTGAACTGCAGTTCGCTGGGCGGATGCTCCACGCGGCGCTGGACGGACTCGCGGAGGTCCTTCGCGGCAAATTCGGCCATTCCGGAGCCACATCTTCCGATGTGTTCGACAGCTACGAGCTGCACCACCGGCACCTCCGAGGTGGGAAACCCGACACGAACTAGCGTGCGGGTAGCCGCTGCTGCGAACCCTGCTGTTCTGAACGCGCTCGTTGCCCAGTCCAGTTGTCCAGTCCAGCGGCGACGTCAGGCTCGAAACCGGCTCCCGCCTTGAAGGCGCGGTCCAGTTCCCTCCGGCTCCGTTGCCGGCGGTAGCGATGTTATGAGTCGTTGATCGGTGTCAGACTCCGGCCTACGCGCGCTGGGAGATGCTGATGATGTTGTCCTCGCTGTCCAGGAACCAGGCTGCCTTCCCCCAGCTAGCGGTGGCAATGCCGTTCTCCGTCTTCAGGCCGGGAAAATTGTAATCTTCAAAGACGACGGCGCGGCCTCGCAGTTCCTCCATCTCGCGTTCGAGATTGTCCGTTTCCCAGCCCAACTGGGTGTTCTTGGCTGTCCCTGCATTCTCTGTCTGGTAAACAAGGAAGCGGGTTCCTTGGCCGCAGCTGTACATAACGCTGCCCTCCTCCATGGATTCGGAGGGTTCGATTCCCAGCTTGTCCCGGTAGAACTCCTTCGCCCTGTTGATGTCCTTCGCAGGGAGGACAGCCATGATGTTTGAATCCTTGAGCATGATGATTCCCTTCAGTGCGTTGATGTTCGCAGCGATGGCGTTGCTCCCCCCGGTTTCGGTCCCCGGAATCCTGTCCGGAGCCCGTGGCCGTCCCTTGCGCAAAGCCGGGGCAGCCACCTGGGACTCTTCAACGCCGCGCCACCCATCACCAGCGCGAGGGTTCCCCGAAGCTTATGTGGTCATTATGGACCGATTTGTGTCTGCGGAAATAGGGCCGCGTGGTATCCGACTGACGTCTTGCGCGCAGCACCGCCGTGTCGGCAACACTGCTTCCGTCAGCGCCCGCCCGGTGCCAGAGTTGAAGAATGAACGAGCAGCCCGGCGGCCTGATCCTGAATCTGGAGTGCACGCTCAACGAGCCCCGTGAACGCATTTTCAGGATGTTGTCCGAGCCAGCCGAATTGGTGAAGTGGTGGGGCCCGCACGGCTTCACCATCCCCGAGGCGGAACTCAACCTCGTGGTGGGCGGTCGCTACCGCCTCACCATGAAGCCGCCCGACGGCGAGCCCTTCCACCTCTCCGGCAAGTTCCTGGAAATCGACCCGCCGTGGCGCCTTGTCTACACCTTCGTCTGGGAGGAACCCACTCCCGATGACCGTGAAACCGTCGTCGATCTCTCGCTTGCGGAAGCAGAGAATGCCTCTCGCCTGATGCTCTCGCAGGGACCGTTCCTGACGGACGAACGCCTTGAACTGCACCGCGGAGGCTGGACTGATTCGTTTGAGAAACTTCGCGTTGTCACGGACGCCCACGCCTAGAAAAGTACGGCCAGCAGGGCGCATGGCGGCCTCCGCCATCTGGACCGCTGTGCGACGATGTCCGAATGGAACAGACCACGGAAGTCCTGCGTTATGCCGCCTTTACCACCACCCCCGACGGCGGAAATCCGGCGGGAGTAGTCCTGGACGCAACCCGACTCGATGATGCCCGGATGCAGGCCGTCGCGGCCGACGTCGGATATGCCGAGACGGTCTTTGTCACGGAGGTGTCGGTTGACGGGGACTCCCGCCGGAACCGTGTGCGGTACTTCTCCCCGATTGCCGAGGTGCAGTTTTGCGGCCATGCCACGATTGCTTTGGCCATCGCGCTGTCAGGGCGTGACGGTACGGGGACCTTTGTTTTCGACACGCCGGTTGGGCCTGTCGCGATCGAGACTGCAGGCCAGGGCTCAGCGGTGACGGCATCCTTCACGAGCGTGGAGCCGCGAATCGCCGAGTTCCCCGACGGTGTTCTGAGCACCCTGCTCGGGTTGCTCGGAGTGGCCCGGGATGAGCTGCACCCGGCGTACCCGCCGATGATCGCCTTTGCCGGAAACTGGCACCCCATTCTCGTCTTCGCAGAACGAAAGACTTTTGACTCGTTCGTGTTCGACCCGGATATCATGCGCACGCTGATGGATGCCCAGAACTGGGCCGGCACCGTCACGACGCTCTACGAGATGGGGCCGGGCGAGTTCGACTCGCGCAACCTTTTCCCGGTGGGCACCATCACCGAAGATCCGGCGACCGGGTCGGCTGCCGCTGCTTTCGGCGGATACCTGCGCTTGCTAGCGCTCGTGGAGCCGCCACGCCGGGTGGTGGTGCACCAAGGCAGCCATGTCGGCCGCCCGAGCGTGCTCACCGTCGACATTCCCCCGACCGGCGGGATTGTCGTGAGCGGTGAAGCCGTCGAGATCAGTTGAATCGTACGAGCCGGTCCCATGTAAACCGGCCCAGACCGGGCGTAAGCTCCTCGCATGGGACCTACTCGGGCCGTCCCTCTCCCCGGGATGGTGCTTCCCGAACAGCCGGCCTGTGGTGCACAGATCGAGGCGGTGGGCGAAGATGGACGCTGAGGTGGACACGCTCGTAGTGGGCGGAGGCCAAGCGGGCCTGGCCATGAGCTACTGGCTCGGCCGGGCCAGCGTCGCGCATCAAGTGCTGGACCGGCGCGCCGCCCTGGGCGGTGCCTGGCAGGACCGGTGGGATGGGTTCTGCCTAAACACCCCGAACTTCTCGCTATCGCTGCCGGGCATGCGCTACTCGGGTGAGGACCCGGACGCCTTCATGCCGCGGGATGCCGTGGTGGACTATTTCCGGCACTATGCGGAGGCTATCGGTGCGCCGGTCCGCACTGGCACGGACGTCACGCGCATCGCCCCCGCACACGGCGGTGCCTTCGACGTGGAAACAACCCAGGGCAGCTGGCGCGCCCGCAACGTGGTGCTGGCCACCGGTGGCTTCCAGAAAGCGAAAATGCCCGCACTGTCGGCACGGCTGCCCCGGCACATTCTGCAACTTCACACCAACGAGTACCGCAACCCGGCCCAGCTGCCGGACGGCGCCGTCCTGATTGTGGGGACGGGCCAGTCGGGCGGCCAGATCGCCGAGGAGCTGCTGGCGGCTGGCCGCGACGTCCGTCTGGCGGTGTCCGCCTGCCCGGAGGCGCCGCGCCGGTACCGTGGCAAGGACACCTTCTATTGGATCATGCAGCTCGGCCTGCACGGCCCGGAGTACGGGCTGAACGGACTTACCGTGGCACAGCTGCCCTCCCCCGCGGCCCGGTTCGCCTGCAACCCGCTGCTGACCGGCGCCGACGGCGGCCACGACATCCGCTTGAGGGATTTGGGCCGCCGCGGCGTCCGGCTGCACGGTCACCTGGACGCAGCCGACGACGGCGACCTCGTCTTCAGCGATGACCTCGCCGAGCGCCTCGCCACCGTTGAGGCCGGGTTCAGCCAGCGCCTCCGACCGATGCTCGATGCGTACATCGCCGCCGCCGGGATCGAAGCGCCGGAGGCTGAACTCCGGCCGGCCGACAACTGGCTTCCCTCAGAGCCGGCGGGGCTGAACCTGGCAGCGGAGGGCGTGACGTCCGTCCTGTGGGCCACCGGCTACCGGCTCGACTTCGGCATCCTGGACATTCCGGTACTGGACGAATGGAACTACCCCCGCCACAGCCGCGGCGTCACCGAACACCCGGGCCTCTACGCCGTCGGACTGCCGTGGCTTACCGGGCACAGTTCGGCGATCGTGGCCGGCGTGGGGCGCGATGCCGAGTACATTGCGGAGCACATTGCCGGGCGCTGACAGCAACGCTGCCGACGTCGACGATGCCGTCGTCGAACGGTGCCGGCGTCGAACGGCTGTCCGCGTTTCCCTGTAGGGAACGTGGACAGCCACTTTTTCTTTGCGGGGCGTCGGCCCTGTTGTTCGTCGCCTAGTTCAGCCAACGGCCACGGCGCCAATCTGCTGCATGAGGCTCAGGTTGTCCGTGGTGCCCCAATGCTCGGCCACCTTGCCTCCCTCGACACGGATGATGTCAGTGCAGTCGAACTCGACACTCTTTCCCGTTGCGGGGATGCCGGCCAGGTCCCCACGATGCGTACCCGCGAGAACCACGTGGCACGCCTCCATGTTTCCGGCCGTCACTGAGGGCTCGATCTCCTTGACCTTGATATCCGGGAAAGCCGACCGCATCGTGTTCACAAAGAATTTGACGCCATCTTTTCCGGACGGCTGCCCGGGCAGGGCCATTTCGTGATCCACGTAGCTATCCGCGGCCAGCTCATCAATGAGGGCAAGGTTACCGCTCTCTATGACGTCCTTGTAAAACCGCTCAATCAATCCAACACCTTCAGACATTTCCGACTCCTTGTTGGCGAGAGACCGAAATTGGATCCCCCAGGCGTCGTGCCTCGGCCGGACGCGCAGACCCACACGCCGTCGGGCCGCCCGGTCAGGTCGTCGTTCCCGGCCGTTCCCGGGGCGCTGCCGGGTGCCACAGTTTGCTGTGGTCCCCAAACTTTCCGGAGCTGGCACAGGAGGGTCTGTCCTTTCCTGGCTTCGCGGCCAGGCGTCAGCGGCCCGCGTAGAGCGCCGAGTGATACTGTGAAAAAACCAGTGAGAAACGGGCGAAGTGCCTCGTTAAGGCCGAAGGTATTCCGGGATCTTAAGCGTGTCAAGATGCCACGATGTCTCCCTCATGGGTGGTTGGCCTGGTTCCTGGCTGCCAGGCTCGATCCCCGCCGTCGTGTTTGAGTGCAGAGAAGCCGAACGGCTCGCCGTCACCTACGCACGTGCCCGGAAGATGCTCGAAGTCTGGCGAATCCGTCGGCCCGTTGCCGCCGGCTTCGTGACACCGCGGTTTGCCGGGGCAATCCCCGTTCAGGGCAGAATGGACGCATGACCCTCACAACTTTCGCGCTCATCCGTCATGGCCAGACCGACTGGAATGCGCAGCGCCGGCTGCAGGGGTCCACCGACATTCCGCTGAACGACGTCGGCCGCGGCCAGGCGCGCGACGCCGTCGCCACGCTGTCCAGTTACGAGTGGGACGCGGTCGTGTCCTCGCCGCTGAGCCGGGCCGCGGAAACCGCCGACCTGATCGCCGCAGGGCTCGGTCTCAGCGTGACACGCCGCGTCCCGGAGCTCACCGAGCGCCACTTCGGACCCGCCGAGGGCCTGCAGGCCGGCCCCGAACTGGAGGCCCTGCGAACGCCCGACAGTTTCCGCGGCGCCGAAAGCGACGACGACGCAGCCGGCCGCGGGTTGGCCGCGCTGGAAGCCCTGGCCGAGGAGTTCCGCGGCCGCCGTGTCCTGGTGGTCGCCCACGGCACGCTCATCCGGTTGAGCCTGGGCCGGGCGGTCGGCCGCACGCTGCAGAGCATCGATAACGCCGCACTGAACCTGGTCCACCACCACGTCGCCGACGGCTGGCAGCTCGAATACCTCAACGGCGAGCGATTGACCGCAGCCGCCATCAGCTGACCCGGCCCGGAAAGAGTGAACCCATGCTGAAACGACTGAAGACCGCCGAACAGGCCCGGCTGCACCTGACCCTCATGCTCGTGCTGACGTTCTCCACCGGGGTTATCGACGCCGTCGGCTACCTGGGCCTTGACCGGGTATTCACCGGCAACATGACCGGCAACGTCGTCATCCTGGGCATGGCCCTGCTTGGCGCCGACAACCTGCCCGTCGTCGGACCCTCGATTGCGCTGGCCTGTTTCATGCTCGGCGCCGTGATCGCCGGCCGCGCCCTTCGGCCCGAAGCGGCAGGCTGGAGCCGGCGGACCACGGCTCTGCTGACCGCCGTCGGTCTCACGATGGCGGCCGTCGCCGTCGTCCTGTTCTTCCACGCCCCGCACGCCGGCGACCCCGTCACCCTGGCGATCACGGGCGCGCTGGCGGTCGCGATGGGGATCCAGGCGGCCACGGCCCGGCACCTGAGCGTCAAAGACGTCACCACCGTAGTGGTGACCTCGACGCTGACCGGGCTGGCCGCCGATTCCCGCCTCGGCGGAGGCAAGGGCGCCCACGCGGGCCGCCGGTTTGGCGCCGTCGTGCTCATCCTGGCCGGTGCCGCCGTCGGCGCGGCCCTGCTGCATGTCCACCCGGGATACGGCGTGTTGCTCACCGCACTGCTCACCACGGGTGTGGCCCTCGCCGGCGGCATCGCCCGGAACCGGACGCAGGAGCCCGCCGCGGAGCCGGCGACGTCGGTGGCATCAAACCGCTGAACTCCTAGCGACTGTTGCTCGGCGGGCTGTTGGCGGAGAGGGCCGTCATGCGGGCAGGGCTCCGATCTGCTGTATGAGGGGTCATGGTGTCCGTGGTTCCCAGTGTTCGGCGATCTTGCCGTCCTGGACGCGGATGATGTCCGTCCCGCCGAGTTCGACTGTCTTGCCCGTCGCCGGAATGCCCATCAGCTCCCCGTGGTGGGTACCGGTCATTACGACGTGGGCGGCCTCAAAATCTCCGTCGGAATCTCAATGATGTTGTCAACGGATGTTGGCACGCCTTTGGGATGTCCCGGCCGGTAGCCGCGGGGACACCCGGGTGTTTCTAGTCCGTCCAGCCGGGGTAGCGTTCGGTCCTTGTTCGGCAGTTCGGCGGCGGTGGCGGGGAAGTTGTCCGGTCCGTCGGACTGTCCGGAGGCCCAGTGGAAGAAGACCTCGGCGGTGATCGCTGCGGAGCAGGCGTCCTGGGTCCGGTACCAGTGCGTGGCGGTGTCGCCCTGGACGTAGGTGCCGTAGCCGAACAGTTCCCCGTTCCGATCGCGGGTGCGGGCGATGGCGAAGACGATGCAGGGCCAGGATCCGGCGTTCTATCCTTCGCTGCCCCCGTTCGGCAGCACCGACCAGACGGTTTCGTTGAGAGTATCCATCCAGTCGTACCCGTCCCCTGACAGGTCGTCGGAGGGACGGACCAGGGCTGCGACCGGTTCGGCGGTGTCGCCGGTCGTCGTGTCGGTCATGGTTTCTGTGCTCATGAGGTGATGCTCCGTTTCGCTCGGGCGGGGCGGGTGCCTCAACAATCGGCTGCCCCTCCCCCCCAACCATGTTTTTGCCTGCTGGCGGAGCTTCGCGTAGCTGTGCCCGACGGAACCGGGGGAAACCGAAGGGCAAGCAGCGGATGGATTGCGTGAGGAAATCAGCGCAGCGCCGAAGCTAATCCATCTGCTGCGCGGCCTTCCGCGGGACGGTTGCGCCGGCGCAGTGGGCACGTAAGATCCAACGGACAGCAGTAAAAAGGACAAAAATAGCTTGTACTACCCGAGCACAGCGAGGCCCGCGAACTACCTCGGCGCTATCTGGGCGAAGCTGGGCAACGAGGGCCTCCGTCACCCGCCGTTCGGGAGCACCTGCATTGCCGCTGCGGCTGTCGCAGCCAGTGTTCTAGTGTCTTGGCCGGGAAGTCTGCAGTAGTCCCTGGGGCGTCGGGGCTAGCCGGATCAGCCACCACCCGTTGCCGTAATAGATGAAGTATGCTTCACTAATTGTGTGGAGGGGAGTATCCCACGAATGTCCCGTCGTCAGTACGGCCGACCCTGAGCGGCCCGGCGGGCAGGTTCCTTGGGACCGGGAAAGACCTCCAGTTGGTTTGAACTGACTGGAAGCGGGCACTCCCTGATGAATGTTCCTTTTTGGGCCTGGTTGGCCGTTCTTGCCTTTATTGTCCTGATGCTTGCCGTGGACCTGTTCGCGCACCGCAAAGCGCACGTCATCCGTGTCCGGGAAGCCGCGCTCTGGTCCGCCGTCTGGGTCGCCCTCGGTGTCGGCTTCGGCGTCCTGATATGGCAGGTCTACGGTGCGGAGTTTGGCCAGCAGTACTTCGCCGGGTATCTGATCGAGAAATCCCTGGCAGTGGACAACGTGTTTATCTGGGCGATCATCTTCACGTACTTTGCAGTCCCCCGCGAATACCAGCACCGGGTGCTGTTCTTCGGGGTCCTGGGCGCCCTGATCTTCAGGGGCATCTTCATCGCGGCGGGCTCCGCCATCATCGCCAGTGCCGGCTGGGTGCTCTACATCTTCGCGGCGTTCCTGCTCATCACCGGCTACCGGATGATCCGCCACCGCAACGACATGCTTGACCCGGCAAAGTCCCGGGCGCTGAAACTCTTCCGCCGGCGCGTGCCCATGACGGACGACTTCCACGGCCAGCGGTTCCTGATCCGCAAGAACGGCATCTTGCTGGCCACCCCGCTGCTCGCGGTGCTGGTCCTCATCGAGGTCACGGACATCATCTTCGCCGTGGACTCCATCCCCGCGATCTTCGCCGTCACCGACGAAGTCTTCCTGGTCTTCACCGCCAACGCCTTCGCCATCCTAGGCCTGCGGGCCATGTACTTCCTGCTCGCTGACATGATCCACCGCTTCGTCTACCTCAAGATCGGACTCGCGCTCGTCCTGATCTGGGTCGGCATCAAAATGCTCCTCAAAATCGACGTCTACTACATCCCCACCCCGCTGTCCTTGGCCGTCATCGCCACTATCCTCGGTGTGTCCATCGGCGTCAGCCTCTGGGCCACCCGCGGCCAGGAACGCCGGGCTCCCGAGGGGCTGGCGCACTCCCCCTTCGGAACCGCCTCACCCGAGGAGATCGTGGCCCTGGAACCACTATGGGGCAGACGCCGTGGCACGAAAGCCACCTCCACACCCCAACAGGGCGACGCCGGGAAATCAGACGCGGACCCGCACTCACCTACAAAGCGTGACGCGCATGAAAGGTGAACCGGTCCGCCCGGTGGCGGCACTGATACTTGATGGGGCAGGAGCCCCTGAGACTGCGCGGCGCGCAGCGGCGGTGGCCAGGATGGCGGGCAGCCCCCTGGTACTCCTGGTGCCCGTGGAACGGACCGGATTCAGCCTCAACCCCCTCACCCGCCGGCTCGCAGCCATCCGGCAGACTGCAGAAGCAGATGCGATCGCTGCCCGGGTCCGGCCGGTGCTCGAAAGTACCGCGAGCGATTTTCAAGTGCGGGCGGTTCCCTGTCTTTTCACACAATCAGGGATCACCGGAGGCGCCTCGCTGAGAACCATCAAGGCCGCCGCACGGCGAATCCGCGCTTTCACCCTCGTAACTCCAATCAGGCAAGATGGTGGAACGATCATCACGAAGGCGCAACGCCTGCGTCCCGACAGGCATGCCGACGCCATCGGAGACTCCAGCGAGGAGCAACCATGACAATCCCGCCGCCGGTTCCGGAAAATGGCCTGCAACCACCGTTTCCTGCAGCACCGCCAACACCTTTGCGCCCAACATGGACCTTTCTCACAAACCACGGCCATGTCCTGCTGGCGGTGGCAACAGACCCTGACGCCCGCGTGAAAGACATCGCCGAGAAGGTCGGGATCACACCACGATCGACCCTGCAAATCCTCAAGGATCTCGAAGCCGGCGGATACCTGCACCGCAGCCGGGACGGACGACGAACCCGCTATGCCATTGAACCCCACCAGCACTTCCGGCACCCCGCCGCAGCGACCAGGGAGGTCGACGGACTGATCGGCCTGTTCGTAGACCCCCCGCCCTCAACCGCGGCGGAGCCACCCCAGGACATTCGTTCATCCCGACCGCATGACCGCCCCCGGAAGCGGTATCCCGCAACCTAATTTCGCGCATTCGAATGATCACGTTCACCACCGGCCTGTAGCCGCTTGCCAAGCGGCCAGCCGGGCCGTCGGGACGGGTACCGGTGTGTTGGGGGGTGCCGTCGCGGAGCATGGCCCAGGGGACGTTGAGCCCGGGCCGGGCCAAGGAGAGCATGGCTTGGATGTGGGTTTTACCTTCGCTGCGTTTTTGGGTCGTAGTAGGTGCGGGAGGCGGAGCAGCTTTTCAGCGCGGAGAGCCCGGAGAAGTAGAAGACACAGAGGAGGCGTCTGTCGTAGCGCCGGGGGCGGTGGTGGTGGTTGCCGGTGATCCGGCCGGAGTCCCTGGGTGCGGGGGCCAGGCCGGCGACGCCGGCGAACCGGTCCGCGGTTTCAAAGACGGTCAGGTCCCCGCCAGCGGCGCCGAGGAACTCCGCAGCCAGCACGGGACCGAACCCTGGCATGCTCAACAACACCTCGGTGTACTGGTGTTCGGTGACCTTCTCGCTGATCAGCGCGTCAAGCTCGGCCAGTTCCTGGTCCAGGGTGATGATTTTCCGGGCGAGGGCAGCGACGATCACTTCCCCGAGGTGCTGGGCCGGGACGGTGGTGTGCTGAGATTTCGCGGCATCCACGGCGGCTTGGGCCTGCAGGCGGTTGATCGCCCGGACCCGGTCCGCGGATTTGCCCGCCCGGCGCGCGGTGAGGGTCCGCAGGCCGGTGCTGATCTCGCCCCCGGCCCGCAGCGGCTGCAGGTCGCGGCGCACCCTGGCCTGGTCGGCGATCATGGCGGCGTCTTTGGCGTCTATTTTGCCCTCGCCGCGGTAGAGGCGGGAGGCGTGGTGGACGATCCGGACTGGGGATGTAGAGGAGGTTCTGGCCGTGGGCGACGAGGATGGCGATCAGCAGCGCGGGTCCGCCGTGGTTCAGGTCCGTTGCCCAGATGACCTCGTCGCCGTCCCCGAGTTTGAGGACGGTGGCGATGAGTTCGAGCAGGGCCGGTTCGTCGTTGGGACTTTTCGCGAGAACAGCGGTTTTCCGTCGGCGTCGATTACGACGCAGTGATGATGGGCTTTGCCGGCGTCGATGCCGGCCCACAATTTCGCCAAAACAGCTTCCAGTCTGTCGGATGGGTGGAACCCGGCAGATAACCGCGCCGTCGTGTCCATATCCGGCGATTCAAGTCCCGTCTCTTGATCAGCGGTCGGGTCATCGCGGGGCGGCGGGCGGCCAATCCTACGGGGCCGTCACGACCTGGATCGTCCGGCCACAGCAACAAAGCCATACCCGCCTCCCCCGGGTAGCCACGACCCTACAACGGCCACGGAACCACCCGACAACAACGTATGGACAGCGTCGGTTGAGCTTCCTTGACGGAGATGTCAGGAAATGCGGATCGGATGGTGCTCGCGAAGAACCGTGCGCCTTCTTTGCCGGGCGGGGTTTCGGGAGTGTCAAGGTGCCTCGACTTCCGCCCCGGCAAGGTCCGCCCACGCCCCCGAACATTGTCACACCGGCCACGTAGTCTGCCTTCACGAGCTTGAACCGTCCGACAGGGGATGACATGGCTGACCCGACCCACGAAGCAAACAACAGGACGCTTTCCCCGCCTGCAGCAGTTGCCTCGCTCCCTGAATCCTTCGAACCGAATAACCGCGACTGGCCGGAACTACTGGCAGCCGGCGGCGGGTTCACCGACGACGCCGTCAAAGACTACCTGCGCCGGCTGAGCCGCTACGACCTGCTCACCGCCGAGCAGGAAGTGGAACTGGCGCAAGAGATCGAGGCAGGGCTTTTCGCGGAACAGCTCTTGGCGGTCGGAACATCGCGGCCCGGCCAGGACGTAGCCGAGCTTCGGACGATCGTCTTTCTGGGTAAGCGGGCCGGCGACATACTGCTCCACTCCAATCTCCGGCTGGTGGTGTCCATCGCCAAGCACTACACCCGGCGGGGACTCGATCTTCAGGACTTGATCCAGGAAGGAAACCTGGGACTACTCAAGGCCGTCCGCACGTTCGACTCCACCCTGGGTTTCCGGTTCTCCACCCACGCCACATGGTTCATCCGGAGCGCCATCACCCGGGCATTGGCCGACCAGGCCCGTCTTATCCGGCTGCCTGCTCACGTCGACGCGCAGCTGCAGAAGGTCCGGTCAGCGCAGCGGACGGCCGCCATGGTAGGGACCGTCTGTAGCAGGGAAGATCTCAGCTGGATGACACACTATTCGATCGGGAAGGTCGAGTGTCTGCTTTCCGTGGACCAGCCGGTCCTCTCCCTGGACGCGTGGGTGCCAGATGGCCAGGGAGGAACCGAAGCCCTGGCCGAACACCTGTGGGATTCTTCCGCCCCCGACGCGGCCGAAGCGCTCTTCCATGAACAAATGAAAGCGCAGGTCCATGCCGTACTCGACACACTCGAGGCATGCGAAGCCCGCGTCATTGCGATGCGCTTCGGCATGACCGGTGACGGCGGGAGGACGTTGGACGCCGTCGCGAAAGCGTTCGGCCTCACCCGCGACCGCGTACGCCGGATCGAGGTCGCGGCGATGGAGAAGCTCAAACACCCGTCCCGGTCCAACGCCCTGCGGCAGTATCAATTCGACTGCGGGAGCCCATCCCGCGGGGAGACGGCATCAGAGTCCGCGGTGGCGGCCCCTAGACTTTCCGCTGCTCCCGCCACAGCAGCGACACCACGAACACCACCGCACCCAGTCCCAGCATGACGAACACCATCAGCCCCCAGTTCTCCTGGTTGACGCCGGTGCCGTAGAAGATGCCGATCAGCACCGTGGCCGTGATCGCCCCCAGGTACCGGCAAGTCTGGTAGATCCCGGCGGCCACGCCGCGCTCCTCCATCCTGGTGGACAGGTACATGCCCTGGCTGGAGGCGATGCCGACCACGCCGTAGGGCACGCCCAGCAGGGCGGTCAGCCCAAACACCAACGGAATGGCGAACGACGCCGTCAGCAGCCACATCGCCCCCGACGCCACAATCAGCAGCACGACGCCGGCGACCAACACCCGCTTCACGCCGAAGCGGTCAATCGCGCGGACCGCGAGCGGCGTCACCACCACCGACATCGCGGCCAGCGGCAACATCAGCAAACCCACGATGCCGGGATCGTATCCCCCGGCTTCCTGCAGCAGCTGCGGCAGGCCGAAGAACGCGAAGTAGTACACGCCGCTGAACACCGCGAAGCCCAGATAGACCAGCAGCAGCGGACGGTTGCGGCCCAGCAGCCGCAGGTCCAGGAACGGCGGCTTGAAGCGCAGCTCGCGCCAGACAAACAGCACGGCGAGCAGCATCCCGCCGCCCAGCAGCCACCAGCGGTAGGCAGGCATCACGTTCAGGAGCGCCATCATCACCAGCACCATGGCGCCCAGGAAGGCCAGGATGCCCGGGATGTCCGAGTCCCGCAGCAGCTCGGAGGCCCTGCCGCGTTCCCGTCCTTCGTCGGCGGGCGCAAACCGCCGGACCAGCAGGATGGCCGCGAGCGAGAGTGGGACGTTGATCAGGAACAACGCCTGCCACCCCACCAGGCTCACCAGGAGTCCGCCCACCACCGGCCCGACGGCGGCAGCGGAGGTGTTGGCCATCTGGATCCGGCCCAGCGGCCGCGTGGACTTCACGTTGGCCTGCCGCGCCAGCGCCGCGACCATGACGACGGCGCTCGGAAAAGCGGTCGCGGTACCCAGCGCCATGAAGGCGCGGGCCACGCAAAGCAGGGCAAAGTTCGGCGCGAACGGAGCCAGCGCGCACGTCACTGCCACCAGGGCCATGCCGAGCATGAACAGCCGGCGCGGGCCGAAGCGGTCCGCCAGCCGGCCCATGAGCGGCTGGCCCGCAGCGGAAGTGAGGTAGAACGCCGTAATCACCCAGGTGACGGTGGCGACGTCGAGCCCGAAGTCCGCGCGCAGCACCACAAGGGCGACGGCGATCATCGAGGAGTTCAGCGGGTTCAGTGCCGTGCCGAGGCTGAGTCCGGCGACGGCGATGCCCGTCCGAGGAGAGTTGCTCACGGCAACAGTCTGTCCTACGGCTGCTAAGGATCAGAACTCGGTGACGTTCTCCCGCTCGTAGTCATAGTTGCAGATTTTCACTCCTGCGGGCCGTGGGAGCGAACTCTTTGTGCATCGCGGCTGGAAGATGGATGCGGCCTCGGCGACGAGACCAGAGCACAACTACACACTAAAAAATGGGAAAAATGAAGAAAGCAATGGCCCTGGGGGCCTTCATCTGCCTGGCACTCTCCGGTTGCGGAGGGGGAAGTACCCCACAAGCGGCACCGACGGTGACCCAAACCGTGACTGCGACGGCAACTGTCACAGCGACAGTCACCACGGGTCCCCCTGCTGCCGTGGCGGCAGCGCCCGCAGCAGCAGTGCCGGCTGCCCCCGCCGCCCTCACGACGGCCGTCATCCCTGCCGCCGTTGCCGACATGAACGCCGAAGCCCTCGACGACGATCTGACGGCCCTCGGCTTCAAGAAGGTCATCTACAACGCCGACACGGGAAAGACGGTAATTCTGCTGAGCAACTGGACCGTAACGGGTATCGACAATCCGGGTGCGGAGCAGGCTGTCGACAAAGCCGTCGTCGTCCATGTAACGAAGTAGTCCGTCCGACGAATGCGGACGGGATCGTTTTCCGTCCGCATTCGCTCGGAGGCGGTCAGGCTGAACTCACCGGGGTTGATGCGTCACGCAGGGCAGACTTTGGGCGCCGCGGCAGCCGACATCCCCCGGAAAACCAAGGAAGGCGTCACGGCGAGAACCGTAAACACTGCTTCCCGTGACGCCGGGCGGCTCCGACGGCACGGCTCCGACGTGACGCCAGCCGGTTCCGCGGCGCCGACGTCACAGTTTCCTAGCGGTGACGTCGAAAATGTGCCAGTGCTTGGGTCCGCGGAAGGATTGGCCATCGGCGTCGTAGACCTCGAAGGCCAGGATTTCCAGTCCGTCGAACAGCCGGCGCGCCTCGGCTTCGGTATGGAAGTTCCAGTCGGGAATGACAGCCCAGGAGTCCCGTTCGCCGAACAGATTCACGGCAATGACGCCGGAATGCGCCAGCGCCCCCAGCAGCATCCGCCAGACACGGCCGAAATTGTCCGGGTGGACGAAGGGCAGCGAATAGCTGGCCAGGATGAGCCCTGCCTCCGGGAGGCGCCGAAGGTCCTCGAACGGGCTCAGCTCAATCTCCAGCAGGTCGGCGAGCGCCGCGGGCACCGTGGCGAGTAGCCGGTCCCGCGTGTCCGGTAGTGAATCGACGGCGAGGACCTGCCAGCCGCCGTCGAGCAGCGCCAGTGTTTCCTTGCCCGCGCCGCACCCCAGATCTATGGCCCGGCGGCCGTTCCCCGGACCGGCCAAGGCCATTGCCTCGAGGCAGAGCGGGCGCACGCCGCGCGTTGCCTGGGCGGCGTTGTACTCCGTCCAAACCTTGCTGTCCGCGAGGCTTTCCACAGGTTCATTTTTCCACTCGCGCGGCGGCCAAGCCACAGCTCACGGCGAGACCGGGGCCCACCGCCGCACGGTTACGTGACGCGTTAGAGGACCTTGGAAAGGAAGGCCTTGGTCCGGTCATGCTGCGGGTCGCTCAGGATCTGGCGGGGAGGCCCGGCCTCCACCACCACGCCTTCATCCATGAATACCAGCGTGTCCGCGACCTCGCGGGCAAACCCCATCTCATGGGTCACCACAATCATGGTCATGCCGCTCTTGGCCAGTCCCTTCATGACGTCCAGGACCTCGCCCACCAGCTCCGGGTCCAAGGCACTTGTCGGCTCATCGAAGAGCATCAGCTTCGGATCCATGGCCAAGGCGCGGGCAATGGCCACCCGCTGCTGTTGCCCGCCCGAAAGGTGCGCCGGATATGCATCGCCCTTGTCCGCCAGCCCCACGCGCTCCAGAAGTTCCACGGCCCTGGCAGTGGCCGCGGCCTTGGAAAGCTTCTTCACCCGCATGGGAGCAAGGGTGATGTTCTCCAACGCAGTCAGGTGTGGAAACAGGTTGAATCTTTGGAAGACCATCCCGATTTCCTGTCGTTGGAAAGCCGCTTCCTTGAGCTTGAGTTCGTAGAGCTTGTCTCCTTTTTGCCGGTAGCCGACCAGCTGTCCGTCGACCGAAAGCCTCCCGCCATCAACCACTTCCAGGTGGTTGATGCACCGCAGGAACGTCGACTTGCCCGAACCGCTGGGCCCCACCATGCAGAGGACCTCTCCCGGGTCGACCTTCAGGCTGATTCCGCGCAAGACCTTGTTGGAGCCGAAATTCTTGGAAACCTTCTCGGCAAGGACCATCGGCACGCCCGTCATCCCTTACCTCCAGCATCAGTACTGAGCGGCGCACCCGGTGCACCCGGTTCGCCGGGCCCCGCCGGCCCGGGTCCCGCCGGCTCGGGTCCCGCGGGTTCCTTGCCAGTCGTCTTGAGCCGTCCGGTTCCCCGGGAGAACCGCTTTTCTATGAAGTGCTGGCCGACCATCAGGATGGAGGTGAAGAGCAGGTACCAGAGGGAAGCCACAATCAGCAGCGGCACGGGGGTGAACGTCACGGCCGAAATGCCACGGGAAACCCCGTAAAGGTCAATGCTCAATGGAATCGCGGCCACCAGGGAGGTGGTCTTGAGCATCGAAATCACTTCGTTGCCGGTGGGCGGAATGATGATCTTCATGGCCTGCGGAACCACGACGTACCGCATCGTCTGTCCCCAGGACATGGCCAGGGCCGTCGAAGCCTCTGCCTGGCCCTCGTCCACTGACAGCAGGCCGGCACGCACGATTTCAGACATGTAGGCGGCCTCGTTCAGGGCCAGGCCGATCACGGCGGTGATGAACAAGTTCGTGAAGATATCGTTCGGGACAGTCACCCACGGCGGCGTGAACGGAATGCCCAGCGTGAACACCGGATAAATCAGGGACACGATGCCCCAGAACACGAGCTGCACGTACACGGGAGTTCCCCGGAAGATCCAGATGTACAGCCAGGCAATGCTCTTCAGCACCGGGTTCGGTGAGAGCCGCATGATGGCCAGCAGCAGGCCGATAACGATCGCGCCGATCATCGCGTAGATGGTCAGCCACAACGTCACCCAGGCGGCCTGGCTGATCCGGCGGTCGAAAATGTACTTCCCCACGTCAGGCCAGCCATAGTCGGAGCGCTGGGCGGCGTCCAACACAAAGACCGCCAAGCCAAGCACCAGGACAACGGCAATGAAGATCCGCCACGGGTGACGCAGCGGGATCGCAACGATCGCCTCCGCCGGTGCGTCGTCCGTGTCGTGTCCTGCGCGGGCTCGCGGCTTCCCGTCAGGTTCCGACTCAATCATCCTGTCGGATTCCGACTCGCTCATTTACTATCATCCTTTGGCTGCCACGTTGAGTGCCGCCGTCTTGATGCCGCCGGCTTCCACTCCCCACTTGGTCAGGATCTTGTTGTACGTGCCGTCGTCGATCAGCGCCTGGAGCGCCTTCTGGAGGACCGGCGTGAATTCACTGCCTTTGGCGACAGGGATGCCGTACGGCGCCACCTCAAAGGCGTCGCCGGCGGTCTGCAGCTTGTCCTTGGTCTTGGAGATCGCATAAAGAGTCACGGGCGAATCGGCGCTCATCGCGTCGACCTGTCCCACCACGAGGGCGTTGGTCGCCTGGTCCTGCGCGTCGTACTTGAAGATGGTGATCGCCGGCTTCCCTGCATCCGTGCAGGCCTTCGACTTTGCCGGCACCTCATGCGTGTCCTCATAGGTGGTGGCCTGGACAGCGACTTTGAGCCCGCACGCGTTGTTCGGGTCCACGGTCTTGCCCTTGGGGGCGGCCCATTGGATGCCGGCAGAGTAGTAGTTCACGAAATCCACCTGCTTTTCGCGTTCCAGTGTGTCCGAGAACGAGGACATTCCCATGTCATCCTTCCCTGCTTTGACGGCAGGAAGAATGTTGTCAAAGGTGCCGATGTCGAAATTGACCTTCAAGCCCATAACCTTGCCCAAGGCATTGGTGAGGTCCACAGACCAGCCAGCCGGCGCGCCGTTATCGTCCTTAAACTCGTTGGGCGGGTAGTTGTTAGCCATGCCGACAT
>NZ_JBFTHK010000003.1:0-93383 GCF_056394205.1 Arthrobacter sp. 10T413_2
CCGCGGAACTTGGTGGACACGAGGTGGTGCAGGGCCGCGGAACTTGGTGGACACGAGGTGGTGCAGGGCGAGCGCGGTCCGTTTCATCGGCACCCAGCGCCCCTCGGCGGCCATCGAAAAGGACACGTCCACCAGCAGGGCGACGGCGGCCTGGGTGCGGGCCTCGGTTTCCGACACCTCGATGTCGTCCACGGCCAGGCGCAGGCCGTGGCGCGGGTCGCCGCCGTCGGCGATGGTGCGGCGGATCGCGTTGGTGATGGTCCGGGTGACGTCCCACGGTTCGGCGTCGCCGAACTCCCATGGCCGGCTGGAGCCGGTCTGCTCCCCAGCCGCCCCGGAAACGCGGGTGTCCCGGCGGCCCTGCCGGCCGGAGAGCTGCTTGGCGGTGTCCCGCAGCAGCGATCTTCCGAGCCGCCGCATGGCCTGCGGGGAGAGCTTTAGGTCGCCGTCGGCGCCGCGCTGCAGGAAGCCGCCGTCGTGCATGGCCCGCTCGATCTCCGCCAGGGTCCGGGCGGACACCGCCGCGTCCTGTCCCAGCTGGCGGGCGAGCGCGTCCAGGTCCAGGTCATCCAGGCGGGAGCCGTTGTAGGACTGGGAGAGCTGTTCGGCCAACTCGTCCAGTTCGGCGAGGTCCTGCAGCACGCCGGTGCCGTCGCCGAGTCGCAGCCCCTCTTCGCCGTTGAACTGTTCGGAGCCGGACCAGTCCTCGCCGGGGCGCAGGGCCTGCAGGTTCGCGTCGAGTTGGCCCAGCTGTGCCATAAGCTCCGGCGAGCCGAATGCCTGGGCCGAAAGCTGCGTCAGTTCCTCGCGCTGCTCGGCGGACATGGAGCGCAGCATCCGCTGGGCGGCGGCCGCGCGCTCGGCGAGCGCGTCGATCAGCTCCTCGACCGACTGCGGGTTCTCCGGGAAGAACTGGCCGTGCTTGGCCATGAAGTCCTGGAAGTCCGCGTCCGTGTCCTCGCCGCGGCGGTGCTTGTCGAGGAGCTCGTTGAGGTCGCCCAGCATCTGCGCGACGGCGGCGCGGTCCTCCTCGGTGGCGCCCTCGAGCGCCTGCTTCATGCCGGCGAAGCGCTKGTCCAGGATCTCGCGGCCCAGCAGGTCCTTGATCTGCTCGTAGGCCTCCCGGGCTGTGCTGGACTGCCAGTCGTAGGAGGCGAGTTCGTTGACCGCCGCGGCCGTGGACTTAGGGAGGTTCTGCAGCTGCATCTCGCGGAAGGCGCGGTCCGTGTCGTCCATCCGGACGTCGCGGGCCAGCTGTTTGCGTTCCTCCAGCACCGCAGTCTCCAGCAGTTTCTGCACTTCGTTGAGGGTGCCGTCCAGCTTGTGTTGGCCCAGGAGGTCCTTGCGCCGTTGCTGGACGCGCCCGGCGAGCTCGTCCAGCCCTTCCCGGTTCCGGCCGCCGCGGCGCAGGTATTCCTGCAGGGCGTGCCGGGGCGAGTAGCCGGCCATGACGTCCTCGGCGACGGCGTCCAGCGCTTCCGCCAGGTCCACCGGCGGCGCGAGCGGATCGGGCCCGCCCGCGTAGCGGCTATAGCGGGACCGGTGGTGAGCGGTCATGGGCCCTCCTTAGCCGTAACGGCGCCTAACCGTAAACCGTCGCCTCGTCGTCGGAATCCTTGGAGATCCGCCGGGCGAGGTAGAGGCCTTCCAGCGCAAGTTCGACGGCGGCGGCGCGCTGTCCGTCGTTGGTTGCGCCCAGCCGATCCCCGATCTCGTCGTAGAGGCTTGATCCGTTGAGCGACGGGAGGTTCTCAAGGAACTCCCGCGCCGTGACCAGCTCCCCGGTGGTCACCGTGGTGTGGCCGTCGAGGGCGGCCACGAGTGGACCCATATCGATGCCGTGGAAGTGCGCCCGGACGGCCTCGGCGGTGGCCATCCGCAGCAGGTGGTCCAGGATGTCCTGTTCCCGGCCTTCCTCGCCCGACTCGAACTCGATCTTCCCTCCGAGGACCTCCACTGCCGCGTCCAGGTCGATGATCCGGGCGACGGCTTCGTCCTCGCCGCGGACGCTGGCCCGGCGCAGGGCGGCCGCGGGGACCGTTTCGGCACCGGCGATCGCGAACCGMGCGGACACCCCCGAGGTCTGGTTGATCGCCGGGGACTGCCGCAGCGCCCGGGTGTAGCGGGCCAGGATCTCGAGGATGACGGGCGGGACACCGGCCACCAKGTGCCCCTCCTGCCGGATKACGGCCACCTCGTCGTCGAGCTCGATCGGGTAATGGGTGCGGATCTCGGCGCCGAAGCGGTCCCGCAGCGGCGTGATGATCCGTCCGCGGTTCGTATAGTCCTCCGGGTTGGCGGACGCGACGACGAGGACGTCCAGCGGCAGCCGCAGCACGTAGCCGCGGATCTGGATATCGCGTTCCTCCATCACGTTGAGCATCGAGACCTGGATCCGCTMGGCGAGGTCGGGGAGCTCGTTGATGGCGATGATGCCGCGGTTGGAGCGCGGGACCAGACCATAGTGGATGGTTTCCGGGTCCCCGAGACGCCGCCCCTCGGCCACCCGCATCGGGTCGACGTCGCCGATCAGGTCGGCGACGGAGGTGTCCGGCGTCGCAAGMTTCTCAACGTACCGTTCCGAGCGGTGGCGCCACGCCACCCGGAGCCGGTCCCCTTCGGTGAGGGCGAGGGCGCGGGAGTGCTCGGTGATGGGTTCGTACGGGTGTTCKTTCAGTTCCGAGTCCTCGATCACCGGCGACCACTCGTCCAGCAGCCCGGCCAGGGTGCGCAGGAGCCGCGTCTTGCCCTGTCCCCGTTCGCCGAGCAGGACGACGTCGTGGCCGGCGAGCAGGGCGCGCTCAAGCTGGGGCAGGACGGTCCGGCTGAACCCGTACATCCCGGGCCAGGGATTGCGGCCGGCGGCGAGCGCGGCGAGCAGGTTGTCGCGGATTTCGCGGCGCAGGTCCTTGTGAACGTGGCCGGAGGCACGCAGTTCACCAACAGTGAAGATATCGGGGCGATCACTCACTCCTCCACCGTAGACCTGTACCCGGCGGGGAATCGAGGGATTCTTTGAGATTCCTGAGCTTTGGGCCCGAGTGCGGCATACCGCTCTGCGCCTCCCCCTTCCCTCGCAAGCTCGGGCKGGGCCCCTGGCGCTACGCTTAGATCTTGATGACTGCAGCAACGCCGCCGGCATCGCCGGCACCCGTCACTTCACCTGAGCGGCAGGGCACGCTCCTGCTACTGGTGCGCCATGGGGAGACGCCGACGACGGGCACGGTGCTGCCGGGCCGCGCCCCCGGACTGCATCTCTCCGACCGCGGGCGGGCCCAGGCCGAACGGGTCGCGGACCGGCTCGCGGGCTTGTCCGTCAGCGCCGTCTATTCCTCGCCGCTGGAGCGCGCCTGCGAGACGGCGGAGCCGACGGCGGCACGAACGGGACTGGACGTGAAGCACGACGACGGGCTGCTCGAATGCGACTTCGGCGACTGGACCGGATCTGCGATCGCCGACTTGGCGGCCCTGCCGGAATGGCAGACCGTCCAGCACAGCCCGTCCGCCTTCCGCTTCCCGGACGGCGAGAGCTTTCCGGAGATGCAGGCGCGGATCGTCGGCGCGATGGAGGCACTGCGTGCAGCCCACGCCGACGGCGTGGTCGTGTGCTTCTCCCACGCCGATCCCATCAAGGCCGCGGTCGCCCACGCCCTCGGCACGCCCCTGGACCTCTTCCAGCGCATCGTCATCAGCCCGGGCTCGGTGTCGGCCATCTCGTTTGTGGAGGGTCAGGCACCCGCCGTGCTCATGGTGAATTCGACGGCAGAACCTCTCAGCGGGCTGAGGCCGCAGTGAATTCGGGACAGCGTGCATTGGGACCTTCGGTGAAACGGGGCAGACGGTGTCCGGCCGGGAGCTGACCCTGCTCGCCGAGGGCCGCATCGAGCTGCTCGGACGCATCCCGCGCAGCAGCAACGAGACGTTCCTGGTCCAGGTCTCCTGCGGGGACGACGCCGCGTATGCGGTCTACAAGCCGGAGGCCGGGGAACAGCCGCTGTCCGATTTCGAGCCCGGGCTCTACAAACGGGAACGCGCCGCCTACCTGCTGAGCGAATCCCTGGCGTGGGGACTCGTGCCGCCGACGGTGATTCGCGAGGACGCCCCCTTGGGGATCGGGTCGGTGCAGTGGTTCATCGAGTGCGACTTCCAGGAGCATTACTTCACGCTGTACGAAGACGCCCCCGAGACCCACCGCGAGCTGGCCCGGATCGCCCTATTCKACTACGTCGCCAACAACACGGACCGCAAAAGCGGCCACGTGCTCCGCGGCCACAACGGACGGGTGTGGGGTATCGACCACGGGCTGTGCTTCTCCGCGGCGTTCAAACTACGCACCGTGATCTGGGACTTCGCCGGTGAACCGATCCCCGGCGCCCTGCTCGAGGACATCGCTCCGCTCGCAGAGGCAACACCCCCCGGGGTGGCCGAGCTCCTCGATGACGACGAGGTCACCGCCCTCCAGCACCGTGTGCAGCGCCTGCTGCATGCACGGGTCCTGCCGGTTGACCGCACCGGCATGCGTTACCCCTGGCCGCTTGTGTASGTGGCTGCTTCCGGAACGCGCGGATCGAGGGTCATTTCAACTATCTGCCATACAAATACGTGGCATCAGGAAACGACCCTTCACCGAATAGCTCCGGTGCTTCAGTCTGGTTACTAGACCCGCTGGTCCCGTCCAGCAGCAACAAAGAAGGACTTCAACGTGGAAACTCCCCTCTCCCATCTTGCCCACCTCGAGATCACCACCCCGGACGTCGAAGCCTCGGCACCGTTCTATGAGGAAAAGTTCGGCATGCGCATCATCGACCGGGTAAACGGCAACGTCTACCTGCGCTGCTGGGGCGACTACTACCGCTACAGCCTGGTCATCACCGAAGGACCGGAAGCCTCCCTGGGCCGGATGGCCTGGCGCACCAACTCCCAGGCAGCCCTCGAAGCAGCAGCCCGGGGCGTCGAAGCAACCGGAGTCCAGGGCAGCTGGACCGCCGGCGGCCACGGCTACGGCAAGGCGTACGAATTCACGGGCCCCTACGGCCACCACATGCGCCTGTTCTACGACGTGGATAAGTTCGTCGCCGAAGCCGGCTTCGAGTCCACCTACCCTGACCGGCCGGAACGCCGCAGCAGCCACGCCGCCGCTCCCCGATTCCTGGACCACGTCACCGTTGCCACGTCGGACGTCCGCGGCTTCGCCAAGTGGTACAACGAGGCCCTCGGCTTCCGCGTCATGGCATTCGTGGACCTGGACGAGGCCCCCATCACCGTCTTCTCCGTGCTCACCACCAACGAAAAATCCCACGACCTCGGCGTTGTCCTGGACACCTCCAACCGCCCCGGCCGCGTCAACCACATCGCCTTCTGGGTTGACGCCATCGAGGACCTGCTCCGCACCGCGGACGTCATGATGGAAAACGGCACCCCGATGGAATACGGTCCCTCCATTCACGGCGTGGGTGAGCAGAACTTCCTCTACTTCMGCGAGCCGTCAGGCCTGCGCGTGGAGCTCAACTCCGGCGGCTACCGCAACTACGTCCCGGACTGGGAGGCCAACACCTGGAAGCCCTCCGAAGGTTCCAACAACTTCTACAAGAACGGCGCCATGCCGCACTCCATGACCGAATCATTCCCTCCCGCCGAAGGCTTCACCGCCACCGAAGAGGGCGCCTCGCCCGAGATGAAGGAAGCCCTCCTGAACCCCTACGCCAAGCAGGKACGGGGCTAACGGCGCCATGGCTGAAGCTACGTATTCTTTGATCCGATTTCAGGAACCGGGTGACACCAAGGCCCGGGCAGGCATGCTGGTGGGCGGACGTGTCGTGCCGCTGAATGAGGAGATCAATTCCATCATTGAGCACTGGGACACCACGGAGTGCCAACTGGATGCCATCGCCGCTTCCGCCGCTGAGCGTACTGGCCTGGCAGCGGCCGACGTGGAGCTCCTTGCCCCGGTGGAGCCGGTCCAGGTCCTCCAKACCGGCGCCAACTACCGCAAGCACGTGATCGACCTCGCCGCAGCGCACCGCGGCCAGGGCGAGGACGAGGAAGAAGTGCGCGCCAAGACGGCGGCMATGATGGATCAGCGGGCAGGGCAGGGCACGCCGTACTTCTTCATCGGGCTGCCGACGGCGATCGCGTCCGCGACGGAGGACCTCACCCTGCCGTCCTATTCCAAGTCCCATGACTGGGAGCTGGAACTTGCAGCGGTCATCGGCAGGACGGCCTTCCGGGTCACCCCCGAGGAAGCCCTGGAGTACGTGTTCGGCTACACCATGGTCAACGACATCACCACCCGGGAGTACGTTTTCCGCAAGGACATGCCTGCCATCGGCTCGGACTGGTACCGGGCCAAGAACGCCCCCGGCTTCCTGCCGACCRGACCCCTGCTGGTGCCGGCAAAGTTCTTCGGCGACCCGCAGGACGTCCAGGTGACACTGAAGCTCAACGGCAAGGCCATGCAGGACGAATCCACCCGGGACATGATCTTCGGGGTGGCCAAGCTGGTCAGCGAGGCCTCCCAGATCATGCCGCTGCGCCCCGGCGACCTGGTCCTGACCGGGAGTCCCGCCGGCAACGGACAGCACTGGGGCCGGTTGCTCCAGGACGGCGACGTCATGGAAGGCACCATCACCGGGCTGGGCACCCAGCTGATCCGCTGCAGGGACGAAGCGCAAACTGAAGGCAGCCAGCCGTGACCGCCCAGGAAACCGCCCCCATCAGCAGGGCCGGCATCACCACCGGCGCCGTGGAATCAGCTACCACCGATTCACCGGTGATCCGGCGTGAGGACCCTCTTGGCAGCATCCGCGCCATGGCTGCAGCCCACAACAATTGGGGCCGCTGGGGCGCAGACGACGTTCTGGGGACCTTGAACTTCATCGACGCGGCCAAKCGCATCGAAGCAGCAGCCCTGGTGAAGACGGGCGAGGCCTTCTCGCTGTCCCAGCCTTTCGACACCAACGGACCGCAGAAGGGCTGGCGCCGCCGCACCAACCCCGTGCACACCATGACCGACACCGGCGTGGACGCCGAACGCGGCAACCAGGGATTCCCGCACGGCTTCGGCGGAGCAGACGACGTCGTTGCCATGCCGTTGCAGTGCTCCACGCAGTGGGACGGCCTGGGCCACATTTTCGACCAAGGCAAGGCTTGGAATGGCCGTGCTGCCGGGGACGTGGTCACCTCTGAAGGTGACCTGGTGACCGGGATCGAAACCGCTGCGGCGAAGATCGTGACCCGGGGTGTGTTGCTGGACGTTGGCCGCGCGCTCGGACCCGAGGTGGGCCGGAGCGACGGCGAGTTGCCGGACGGTTTCGCCATCACCCCGGAGCACCTCCAGCGGACCATTGAACTGCAGGGACCCAGCTCCAGAGTAGGCCGGGGCGACATCGTGGTAATCCGCACCGGGCAGCACGCCCGGGTCCGTCGCGAGGGCTGGGGCGATTACGCCGGCGGCTCAGCCCCCGGGCTGTCCTTCAGCACCGCGCCGTGGCTGCACCGCAGCGAAATCGCCGGAATCGCCACCGACACCTGGGGCTTCGAGGTCCGTCCCAACGAGTTTGAGGGCGCATTCCAGCCACTCCACCAGATCGCCATTCCGAATCTCGGGCTGTTCCTGGGTGAAATGTGGGACCCGGACGGCCTGGCGGAAGCGTGCGCGGCGGACGGAAGGTATGACTTCCTGCTCACCGCCGCACCGCTTCCCATCACCGGGGCCGTGGGGTCACCCGTCAACCCGATCGCCGTCCGGTAATCGCGGTCCGGTAGCTTTCAGTACAACAGCAACACAACCACCAGCAGTTACGCCGTCAATACAAAGGAGTCAGCGATGGCAGCAGTACAGAACGTCGGAATCGTCGGGGCGGGAGCCGCGGGACTGACCGCAGCCATCCTGCTGGCCGACGCCGGAATCCACGTGGAAGTCCTGGAGAAGGCGGAAGCCCCGCAGACCCTCGGATCGGGAATCACGCTGCAGGGCAACGCTTTACGGATCTTCCGCCAGCTCGGCGTCTGGGAGCAGATCGAGGCGAAAGGCTACGCGTTCAGCACCCTCGGCCTGCGCGCCCCGAACCCCGACGGCACCGTCATCGCGGTCCTCGAGGACATCCGGACCGGCGGCGAGGACCTCCCCGCCACGCTGGGAATGTACCGTCCCGACCTGACTGCGATCCTCCGCGAACGGGCTGAGCAGGCAGGTGCACGGATCAGCTATGGCAAGACCGTTACCGGAATAACGGACGACGGCGGTTCCGTCACCGTCAGCATCGCCGACGGCGGCACCSCACGCTACGACCTCCTGATTGGCGCAGACGGCCTGCACTCCGCTGTCCGCAAGGCCATCGGTATCGACGTCGAACCCCAGCCCACCGGCATGGGTATCTGGCGCGCGTTCGTGGAGCGGCCAGAGGCCGTGGTCCGCACCGACCTGACCTACGGCGGCCCCTGCTTCATCGCCGGCTACTGCCCCACCGGCCCGGACACCATCTACGCCTACCTCGTAGAGAAAGCCCAGGAGCGCAAGCACGAAGACGGCCCCCGCATCATGACCGAACTCGCGGCGGCCTACGGCGGCCCCTGGAACGAAATCCGCGCGAGCCTGGACCAGAGCGCCCGCATCAACTACACGTGGTTCACCACCCACCTGGTMGACGGGCCGTGGAACCGCGGCCGCACCGTCATCATCGGCGACGCCGCCCACAGCTGCCCGCCCACGGTGGCACAAGGTGCTGCCATGGCCCTGGAAGACGCCGCCGTGCTGGCCGAGCTGCTGATACAGGCCGACGACCTCACGGAGACCCTGTGGAAGGAGTTCACCGACCGCCGCCTGGACCGGGCAAAGGCGGTGGTCAGCGCCTCCGTCCAGCTGGGCCAGTGGATGCTCGACGGCGTTCGGGACGCCGACGTGCCCGGCCTGATGCACTCGCTGTCCACCTTGCTCAGGGAACCCGCATGAGCGCCCACTCTGCTGAAACGCCCACGGTGGACGTACACGCCCACATCCTGCTTCCGGCCCTGCAGCAATTGGTGGCCGAAGCTGATCCCGAGGGATTCGGCGCCCAGCAGGCCTTGGAAGTGCGGCGCAACGGACCGGAGTCCATGGCCGCTTCGGGCCGGATGATCAAGGAGCGGTGGCCGCAGCTGACGGACCTGGACCGCCGGCTGGCGGACATGGACGCCCAAGGCGTGGACGCCCAGCTGGTCTCGCCGTCCCCGTCGCACTTCTACTACTTCGCCGGCGAGGATCTGGCCCTGCAGGTGGCCAGGTCCGCCAACCAGGCGGTGCTGGAGTTCGTGGGCCGCGCTCCGGAGCGGCTGAACGGGCTCGGTCTCGTGCCGCTCCAGCACCCCGCCCTGATGGTGGAAGCGCTGGAACACGCTGTGCTGGAGTGCGGGCTGCTTGGCGTGGAAATCGGCTCGTTTGCCGCTACTCCCGGCGACCCGKAACGCAGCTCCGTTGAACTTTCCGACCCCCGTCTGGAACCGTTCTGGACCCGTGCCGAGGAGCTGGGGGCCGTGGTGTTCCTGCACCCGTTCGGCTGCTCGCTGGACGAACGGCTGGACCGCTTCTACCTCGCCAACACCGTCTCCCAGCCCGCAGAAAACGCKGTGGCCCTGTCCCACCTGATCTTCAGCGGTGTCCTGGACCGGCACCCGGACCTCAAGGTCATCGCCGCGCACGGCGGCGGCTACCTCCCGACCACTCTGGGCCGCTCCGACCATGCCTGGCGGGTCCGGCCGGAGGCACACGGCTGCGCCCAGCCGCCGTCGTCATATCTGAAGAAGCTGTACTTCGATTCGCTGGTCCACAGCGCTGCTGAACTGCGCGCCTTTGTGGCCGCCGCTGGCCCGGAACGGGTGCTGCTCGGCTCGGACTACCCGTTCGACATGGGCTCCGACCTCCCCGTGGCAGGGGTAGCCGAGGCATTGCTTCCTCCCGAGGACGAGGCCAAAGTGCTGGCCGGCAACGCTGCCGCCCTGGGCATCACGCCCGCTTCAATCCTTACCGCCCGCCGCACAGCCTAAGGAAGAATTTTCATGGTCAAGATTGCACGCTGGAACCACGACGGCGGGACGCAGTCCGGCTTCGTGGACAACGGAACCTGCTACGCCCTGCCCAAAGGMCAGGGCGTCCAGGCCCTGCTGGACACCTGACTGGACGAAACACTGAGTCTTGCCCGGCAAGTCATCGGCTCTGGCCCTGCCGTTCCCCTGGCCGACGTGCAGCTGCTCGCCCCACTGCTGCCCGCCACCATCAGGGACTTTGTGGCCTTCGAGGAACACGTCGAAGGCGTGCGGAAAAGCATCGACGGCGTGGCAGGCGTGGTGCCCGAGTGGTACGAGGCACCCACCTTCTACTTCACAAACCCCCACACGGTGACCGGYACCGGTGAGGTGATCGGTATTCCTGCCGGCTGCGACGACCTGGACTTTGAAACGGAAGTCGCCGCCGTCGTCGGGCGTGTCCCCGGCAGCAACGGCAGGAACCTGACCGCGACGGAGGCGCACCGGCACATTTTCGGCTACACCGTCCTCAACGACTGGTCGGCGCGCGACTTGCAGCGCCGGGAGATGAAAGTCAGCCTAGGGCCGTGCAAAGGCAAGGACTTCGCCAACACGCTGGGGCCCTGGATTGTCACCGCCGATGAGTTCGAGGACCTGCACGACGCCGAGGGGTTCCTGCCGATCTCCATGGCCGTGGAAGTCAACGGCGAAACCATCKGCCAGGACCTGCTGTCCAATATGGGCTGGCCCTTCGCCGAGCTGGTGGCGTACGCCTCGCAGGATTCCGTGGTGCGCCCGGGCGATGTACTGGGCTCCGGCACGTGCGGCAGCGGTTGCCTCGCGGAGCTCTGGGGGCGAAACGGCTCACAGACTCCCCCGCCGCTGAAGTCCGGCGACGTGGTCCGCATGACAGTGGAAGGCATCGGCAGCATCGAGAACACGGTGGGTGAACGCCGCAACGCCGGGACCCGTGTGCGTGCCCGGCAGCGTCCGCGCAACCGGGTTGCCTCCGCGGTTATTTCCGGGACTTAGGGTGGTCTCCCTTCAGCTCGATGGCCGGACTGTGGTGGTCACCGGCGCGGGCCAGGGCCAGGGCGCTGCGGAGGCGCGCATGCTGGTGGAGGCCGGGGCCCGTGTCATCGCCACAGACCTCGCCGCGGACATGCCGGCTGGGCTGGCCGTCGTGTCATCGACGTCGACCGGTGCGCTCGTGTACCGGCAGCTGAACGTCAGCGATGCMTCCGGCTGGTCCGATCTCGCTCAATGGATCCGGTCCCAGGGATGGCAGGTGAACGGGCTCGTCAACAATGCAGGCATCACCCAGCGCAGCCGGTTGCTGGATGCCTCGGTGGCTGACCTGCAGAACGTCTACGAGGTGAACGTTGCCGGAGTCCTGCTCGGCATCCAGACCCTCGCGCCGCTGATGGCCAGCGCGGCATCCATTGTTAATGTCGGTTCCGTCGCAGGCCTGACAGCGCACTATCCGGTGGCCTACACCGCCAGTAAATGGGCACTGCGGGGGCTCTCTCAGGTGGCTGCCATGGAACTTGGCCCCCGGGGAATCAGGGTCAATTCCGTCCACCCTGGCTTCATCGAGACGCCCATGACGGCGGGCGCCAAGGCCGAGTTCAGGAAGGCGACCATGGCCGAGACCCCGCTGGGGCGCACTGGAAGCGTGGAGGAGGTGGCCGGCGTCGTGTTGTTCCTCCTCAGCCCGCTCTCTTCGTTCGTGACCGGTGCCGAGATCCCCGTGGACGGCGGCCAGTCAGGCCACGGCGGAGCAAAGTCTGTCTCCGACGCCATGCGCTAGCCCTGCAGCACGCTCCCAATTAGCCCGGCAGCACCGCCGACCAACCACCATCGACCATCAAGTTGGCACCCGTCACGTAGGACGCTTCCTCGGAGGCAAGGAACAGCGCACATTTGGCCACTTCCTCCGGCGAGCCAATCCGGCCCAGCGGGATGCTGCCGGCGATGGAACGCATGGGGTGGTCGGCGGCCAGGAGGTTGCCCTCGGTGGCTGCAGTGCGGATCATTCCGGGGCTGACAGCATTGACGCGCAGTCCATGCGGAGCCCCTTCGGCCGCGAGTTGCCTGGTCATGGCCACGACGGCTCCCTTTGTGGCGGTGTGGGCCAGCCGGCCGTTGGTCATGGATCCGGTAACTCCTGCCGTGGATCCCACCAGCACGATGGCGGCGTTCTGCGCCCGGATCAGTTGTGGCCAGAAGTATTTGACMGGCAGGAACACCACGTCCATCTCGTGTTCAACATTCCACTTCCAGTCGGCAAACGTGAGCTGCTCCACCGGGGCGAAGCGGGTGACCGCCGCGTTTGCGTACAGGATGTGGATCTGGCCATGGTTTGCGGCTACGTCCTGCGCCCATGCCGCCACAGCGGCCTCGTCCGTGAGGTCTACCCGGCTGCTGCTCATCCGGCCCCCGGCTGCGGTGACCTKGCGGACGGTGGCTGCGGCGCCGGCGTCGTCCATGTCGCAGCCGACCACTAAGGCCCCTGCCTCAGCGAAGGCGAGCGCCGCCGCCCTGCCTTGGCCGCTGGCCGTTCCGGTGATGACGGCGGTTTTGCCGGCCAAGCGCTGKCTGGAGACAGGCATAGGGGGTCCCTTCTGAAAGTACATTTCTTCGACTTTCGCAGGGTTGGTCCGGACGGGGAATGGCGCTTTGGCTCTAGGTGGTATCCGCCGCATGGATAGTCACCGGGTGGGCGGTGACGGGGAAAAGTTCGTGCAGCCGCGAACAGGCCCGCTGGACCACCGAACGCAGCCAGACGCTGGCAGGGTCCTCCGTCTGGGACGGGTGCCAGTACATTGCTTCCACGAGGGACGCTTCAGCGTCGTMCGTGAACTCCAGCACAGCGATTTCCGCACCGCGCTGGGCCCGTGCTGCCAGCATTCCCGGGACCAGCGCCACAAGGTCTGTCCCTTCCACCAGGAGTGGCAGGGACAGGAACCCGGCCACCACAGCTGCCACGCGGCGCTGGATGCCCCGCGACTCGAACAGCTTGTCCGCCGGGGTGCTGATTCCCTCACCGAAATAGCCGACGGCGTGGGGAACAGTGGCCAGGTCCTCCAGGGTGAGCCGGGGCTGCTGGAGCAGGGGATTTCCGGAGTCAGCCACAGCCACGAAGCTGTCCCGGAAAAGCTGCTTGCTGGCTCCCTGCATGTGGTACCCCGTGGGCCCGACGAGAAGGTCGATTTTAGAGTAGTCGGCCATCTGGCCCTGGATCCCGGACTTGGCGGTGGGAACGAAATCTACAGACACGCCGGGGGCGGCCTCGCGCAGGATCCCCCGCAGGGGACCCACAATCAGCGCCGCCGCGTAGTCCGAGGCTGCGATGATGAATTCCCGCTCGCTCGTGGCGGGGTCGAACCCGGACCGTACACGCGTGGCCCGCTGGATGTGAAGCATGGCTTCATCAACCAGCGGGACCAGGGACTGCGCGAAGGGCGTGAGGTCATACGTTCGGCCGTTCCGCACCAGGAGTTGGTCGTCGAAATGGCGCCGGAGCCTGGCCATCGCGGCACTGGTGGCTGGCTGGCTGAGCTGGAGCCTTTCAGCCGCCCGGGAAACGTTCCGCAGCTCCAGCAGGACCTGCAGTTGCGGCAACAGGTTCAGGTCCAGGTTCTTCATACCCATAGGTTATCCGTGCTCCGAGCCTGGCCGTCTTAGCGGTCGGTGGCACCCGGCTTTCCAAGAGCTGTCCGTTCAGGCGCCCTCCGAACCAAGCTCTTGAGCAACTTTCCGGGCGCCGCGAACGGCGATGGCCACGCTCATCAGCGTGGGATTCATGGCCGTTGCCGTCGGAATGAGCGCGTTTCCGCCCACCACCAGGTTGTCGTAGCCCCACACGCGTGACCACGGATCCGCCACCGAGGTGCCGTCGTCGGTTTCACCCATGCGCATGGTGCCCTGGTAATGAAGGCTCGAGCCGTTCGGCATGAGGCGGGGCTCGGCAACGAAGGCGCCAAGGGCCTTGCCGGCACGCCGCAGCCGCTCAGTGGCCTCGGCGATTTCCGCTTCTTCCCGCTCTGTGAGCGCGTACTCGATGGTCATGTTGGGGAATCCCCGGTAGTCCGGTTCGTTGTCGTCGAAAGTGACGGCATCCTCGTAGCGCGGGTGCTTGCGCATGCCGTAGCCCATGTTGACGTAACCCCAGCGGTTCTCGGAGTAGGGGGTTCCCGGCTCCATCGGGAACGGAGTCGATTCAGAATACATCACCTGGACCGAGAAGGGGTGCTCGGGCTCGGAGAACGGGATGCGGTTCACTGCCGCAACAGGGTCTGCCRGGTTCAATGCGCGCCGGGCCAGTTCGGCGTCGAGGTCCTCCTCCGTGGCGAAGCGGCGCATCTTTTCGGCGTCCAGCGCCACCGTGGAGATGACCACGGGATGCTCGGTCAGGTAGTGGCCGAGCGCCTGCGGTCGCACGCCCGAAGCCCACAGGAGCTGCGGGGAGCGGAAGGCATCCCCCGCCACGACAACGGCGTCCGCGGCCACAAATGACGTCTCGCCCGTGCGCAGGTCCTGGACGGTGACCCCGCTAGCCCGGTGTCCGTCCAGCTCCACGCGGCGGACCAGGGTGAGGTCACGGAGTTCGAATTGCTTTGAGAGCGGGCTGTCCTTATCAAGGAGCGGGCCGAGGACGACGTCGGCGCCCGCCCAGCGCACGGAGCCGTCCGGTTGCGGGTCGCCGGCAACCGGAAGGGTGCCAACGCCGTACCCCTCCGGCAGTTCCGCGCCGAACTCTTCGTCAAGGAGTGACCTAATGGCTTCACMGACGGTGGAATCGGCGAACGCGGCACTGTGGACGTGCAGGAGCTCCTTTGCCTGGCCGATCAGCTCATCCCACTCCTCGTTGGCGATGAACGGAATCTTCTCGCTGAACGCCGGCGACGGCGTGGCGCAGGTCCAGTGCGCACCCTGGCCGCCGACGTTGGTGGCCGCAGCCGCCGCGGGAAAGCTTGAGGCGTAGGCGGAGCCTGCCCCACCGAAGTCGAGGAGGTGGGTGCCCTGGCGGGCCGTGAACATTCCCTCGGTGACAGTCCCGGCCGGGATGCCGAGCGATTCACGGTAGGCGCCGGCCTGCGGTCCCTGCGACATTTCCCGCGCACGGGCCTTTTCGGCGGGGTCAGGGATGTTGCGGACACTTTCGCCGGGAACGTCGGTMAGCTGCGGGCCGGCCTCGAACATGATCACCCGGGCACTTGGKACTTGCTCCAGGAGCACCCGTGCATAGGTGGAGCCGATGGGCCCGCTGCCGACAATGGCGATAGTGGGGTTGGACATGATGTCTCCTTTGAAATCAGGCCGAAAGGGATTMGGAAGGTGCGTGGGGAGCGGGAACGGGTTCGTCGGACAGGCGGCCATGCGGAAGCAKGACCGCTGCGACAATTCCCACGGCGTAGGTGGCCGCCAAGGCAATGAAGATGGGGGTGAAGACTGAGCCGTAGATGTGAGCGACGTTTGCCTGAACTTCCGGCGCCGCCCCGTGCACCAGGTGGGGGGTCAACGTGGAAGCGTCGAGGCCGGGCGGCAGGAGCGCCGCCACGCCGAAGCCGATCACCCCGCCGATGATCGCCGTCGCGACCGTTGAGCCCACCTGGCGCACCAGGTTGATGGTTGCGGTGATGGTGCCGGTCTGGCTGGCCGGCACCGCACCCTGCACCACCGCGACGATCAGGCTCATGAACGCTCCGGTGCCMATTCCAACAACCCCCATGACAATCATGGGAACCCACAGCGGAAGTCCGGCAGGCAGCAAGGCCATCACCGAAAGTCCGGCCGCTCCCAGAGAGGTTCCCAGGATCGGGAAGATGCGGTACCGCCCGGTCCGGGTGGCCAGCCATCCCGTGAGCAGGTTGCTGATCAGCATGCCGAACACTGTTGCGATGGGGACGAACCCGGACACTGTGGCGGTGGTCTGGTAGGCCATCTGGAAGTAAGTKGGCAGGTAGGCAGTGATGGAGAAAAGCC
Organism: Arthrobacter sp. 10T413_2; assembly: GCF_056394205.1. Taxonomy (NCBI): domain Bacteria; kingdom Bacillati; phylum Actinomycetota; class Actinomycetes; order Micrococcales; family Micrococcaceae; genus Arthrobacter; species Arthrobacter sp. 10T413_2. Next base: position 15,988 of record NZ_JBFTHK010000003.1, read on the forward strand.
CGACGCCGATGATCGCCGATAAGGCGGTGCCTGCCGCAATCGTCCGGTTGGCGAAGACGTGGAGCGGCACGATGGGTTCGGGAGCCCGCCGCTCAATAAAGAAGAAGGCAACGAAGCCCAGGACGCTCACTGCAAGCGCCGCAGCGGTGCCATGGCCGGCGCTCCGTTCAGCAGCCCACGTGACGGCGAGCACGAGGGCCACCAGGGCCGTGGTGAAAACAGCCGCCCCGGCGACGTCGAAGTGGCGCGGCATGGGTCCCGGTTCCAGGTGCGGAACAGCGATCAATGCGAGGCCCAGGGCCGCTGCGCCGACCGGAATATTGATCCAGAAGACCCACGACCAGCCCCAGTAATCCGTGATGGCGCCGCCGAGTACGGGGCCAACGAGGATCGCAATAGGGAAAGCCGCACCAATGATGGCCATGTAGCGCGGCCGTTCCCGCTGCGTCGTGACCCGGGCAATGATGGTCTGGGACATCAACTGCAGGCCCGCTGAGCTCATCCCCTGCAGGACACGCGCCGCGATGAGCCACGCCATGTCCTGGGCAAGACCGCAGGCCAGGGAGGCGGCCAGGAACATGACCAGCGAACCCAGGAAGATCCGCCGCGCTCCGAGCACATCACCCAGCTTGCCGAGCACGGGCAGCAGCACGGTGCTGGCGAGGGTATAACCCACAACGACCCAGCTCATCAGTTTCAGTGCGCCCAACTCACCGGCAATGGTGGCCAGGGAAGTGGACACCACAGTGTGGTCAAGGGCTCCGAGGAAAGAGACCGTAAGGAGGGAGATAACAAGGAGACGGAGTCTCAAAGGCGAAAGTGGCATAGTGATCTACCCGAACGATCGGGCCGTCGACGCGACGTGTTGTGCCTCGGCCGCACCATCACGGACGAGAACGGGTCCCGAGGGAACCCCGGCGCCACTAGCCATGCTACCTCACTTTAGTCCAAAAAAAACAAAAGAATGCCCGAATTCGACATCATTCGCTTCAGGTGCCCCTTAGGGCCCAGGTGAGGGCGATGTCCTCGAGCAGCTCATCCAGGTCGGTGACGTGCCACCTCCACCATTGGGTMTTCAAGGAGGTCCGCGTCCMCCTCMGACCGGCGGGCGCCAAGCCTCTCCGCCAGCACCCGAGCGCGACCGCTGCCGGCATCGGCAATGTGCTGCACCGTGAATAGTTMCGCCAGCCCTCCCAGCGCCGGCAGGTGAAGGGCCGCGACGCCCGGCCCTGCTCCAAGAATCCCTGCTCCCCAAGGCATCGTTGCCTCCCTTCTTATGTTCTTATTATTCATAAGTAGGAAAAGTTTTGGCTATAGTCACATCAAGCCGCACCTTAGTCGCTCCAATGTGTGAGAATTGTTGCCATGACGACAGAMTCCACCCTCCGCTTTGGAGCACAGACGGATGAAGTAACGAGCCTCCTGCGGATCGTCAACCTGGTGCGTACGGGCGAGGCCACCACGCGCCMTGAAATCGGCAAGGTCACCGGCTTGGGCAGGGGCGTTGTCAGTCAGCGCGTGGATCAGGCCATCCAGATGGGCTTCCTCGGCGATGGCGAGTTCGGAGCCTCGTCCGGAGGCCGCGCCCCCCGGACCCTGCGTTTCCGCGCGGAGCGGGGACGCATCGTGATCTGCGCCCTCGGAGCAGCTCATATGAGGGTCGGCGTAGCGGCCCTCGACGGCGACATCCTGGAACACACGCACCGCCCATGGGACATCGCGCAGGGTCCGGAGAAGACCATCGAGGCGGCGATGTCCCTGATTGACGACATCCTGAAGAAAGACGACAAGGTGCCCGTCTGGGGTGTGGTGGTGGGGCTTCCCGGCCCGGTGGACTTCGCCTCGGGGCAGCCCGTGGCGCCTCCGATMATGCCGGGGTGGAACGGTTACGATGTCCGCGCGCCATTCGAGGAACGGTTCAACGCGCCGGTATGGGTAGATAACGACTCCAACCTGCTTGCCCTCGGCGAACGCGCCCGGCGGCGCGACTCCCTGGTGGACCTCATCTACTGCAAGATCGGCTCAGGAGTCGGAGCGGGCCTGCTGTCCAAGGGCAGGATTCACCGCGGTGCGAACGGGGCCGCCGGTGACATCGGACACGTCCGGGTTTCCGATTCCGACGCGCAGTGTCGCTGCGGCAAGATCGGCTGCCTGGAAGCTGTTGCCGGCGGCTGGGCCCTCGTCCGGGATGCCGAACAGGCCATCAAGGAAGGTGCCAGCAGCTCCCTGTCCCCGAAGGCGAACAAGGGAGCGCTGACCCTCGAGGACATCACCCTGGCAGYCCACGACGGGGACCCCCTGGCCATCACCCTCATCCAGAAGTCGGCACGGGTGGCAGGCGAGACGATTTCGGCCCTGGTGAACATGTTCAATCCAGGAGTCATCGTGATCGGCGGCGCCATCGCGTCCGCCGGTGAAGTGTTCCTGGCCGAGGTGCGCCAGCGGGTCTATGAACTGTCACTGCCGCTCGCCACCCGCGACCTTACTATCACGCTCTCGGTAAACGATGAGCGCGAACCGCTGCGCGGCGGAGCTGAACTGGCCCGCGAGCAGCTGTTCGACGTCACTTTCCCCCGCTGGTTCGCGGAGGGCCGGCCGTCCCCGGAACGGGCCCCTGTTCCCGCATAGGGTCCACTGCGCGGCCTGGGCATAGCCCCTCAGGCCACGTCGCGGGACACGCTGGGCACCGGCGCCCGGTCAGGATCCAGCAGTGCCTCCAGACGGAATGGCAGGAGCAGCRGCGAGCCGGGACGTGCCTGCAGGTAGGGCACCAGGAGCTGGAAGCCGACAGCCACGGCGTGTGCACCGCAGCGAAGTTCGCGTTTGCCGGCCAGGACCAGCCTGTCCTGCACAAACCACCAGCCGGACTCGGCCTGCAGTGAATCCGCCGGCACACTGCGGGCCCCCAGCACCACCGCCAACTCTCCAGGTGGCACCCGGACGCCGTCGACCTCAACTGCGAGGCCTGCCACGCTGGACAAGGGCATCGAGCGGATCCAGGGAAGACCCACCCGAAGCTCAAAGCCCCCCGGGGTGGCCGTCAGCGCATCTTCGCGCAAGGCGGTCTGCAACATGACTTCCATTCTTTATCMTAAAAGTGACATAAGCTTGTCATTAAGAAGCATAAATGGGAAGGCATGCTATGACCCCCGCAATTCCAAACAACTGGACCCTCTGCGCMAGCTCCTTCAATTGGACTCCGGAGGTCACGGCAGCGCGGCGGACGGCCCAGGACATTGTCACTGGCATCGCGGATTCCGTGACGAAGACAATAGAGCTCGAACCTGGACTGCTGTGGCGGTCTTTTCCCGCTCCCCAGGACCCACGGAACTCATGGTGCGGCTGGAGAAGGACTGGCGAGACCCCGCCACCCTCGACGCCTCKACAGCCCTGCTCCGCTCAGGGAAGGTTCCGCCGCACATCCATACCCTCTTCATGAACCTGCTCATCCGGTTCGGCCGCAGCGATGCCGCAGACCTTCAGGGCATCCTTCCGCTGGTGGGTGCCTTCCAACTGAAGTTMTGGGATCTGGACGACGACGGCGGCCGGGTTACACAGCCGCTGCGGGACCTTGGCAGCCTGCTCGGCAGGAACGGTTTCACAGGTACGCTGACCAGCGAGTGGGGCGGCCACGAGTGGCTCCAGGATGACCCCACGGAGATGACGCGCAGGCATCTGGCGCTGGCGGAGACTGCCCTGGCGGAGTCAGCGCCCGCCGCCCAGGCTGCGGTCTGATCACCACAAGACGAGCGCTGACACAGCGGAACGGCCAGCCCCCGAAGTACCTGGGACCGGCCGTTCTGCTGTGTGCTACTTGGTACTGAAAGCGGCGTCGAAGGCCGCTGCGGACGGTTCATAGCCGGACAGCCGGCGCACGAACGCAAGCGCTTCGGGGGCACCATCCAGCCGGTCCATGCCGGCATCCTCCCACTCCACGGACAGCGGGCCGCGGTAGTCGATGGCGTTCAGCATCCGGAACGCATCCTCCCATGGCACGTCGCCGTGGCCTGTGGAGATGAAGTCCCAGCCGCKGCGCGGATCAGCCCAGGGCAGGTGGGATGAGAGACGGCCGTTGCGGCCGTTGGCCAGCCGCTTCTTCGTGTCCTTKCAGTGCACGTGGTAGATGCGGTCCTTGAAGTCCCACAGAAACCCCACCGGGTCGATGTCCTGCCACACCATGTGGCTCGGGTCCCAGTTCAGGCCAAAGGCCTCGCGATGCCCGATCGCCTCCAGGGTACGCTGCGTTGTCCAGTAGTCATAGGCGATCTCGGACGGGTGCACCTCGTGGGCGAACCGGACGCCGCACTCGTCAAAGACGTCCAGGATGGGGTTCCACCGGTCCGCAAAGTCCTGGTAGCCGGCGTCGACCATCTTTTCGGAGGCGGGCGGGAACATCGCCACGTACTTCCAGATGGATGATCCCGTGAAGCCGGTTACCGTCTTCACGCCGAGCCTGGCGGCGAGCCGTGCGGTGTTCTTCAGTTMCTCGGCGGCACGGCGGCGGACCCCTTCGGGCTCGCCGTCGCCCCACACAACGTCAGGCAGGATGCCGCGGTGCCGTTCATCGATGGGGTCGTCACAGACTGCCTGGCCCTTGAGGTGGTTGGAGATGGTCCACACGTTGAGGCCGTGGCGTTCAAGGATGTCCAGCTTGCCCTGCACGTAGGCGTCGTCATCCCAGCGCCAGGGATCCAGGTGGTCACCCCAGCAGGCGATCTCCAGGCCGTCGTAGCCCMACTCGCCGGCGAGCCGGGCGACCTCCTCKAACGGCAGGTCGGCCCACTGGCCGGTAAACAGTGTGATTGGTCGAGCCATCTGTTCCCCCTCCTCAGCCGGCCAGCACGGGAACGCCGGCAGCGACGCGTGTCCAGGCGGAATCATTGTCGGAACTGCGCTCGACGGCGTCGAGCACCCGCTGCACCCTCAGCCCGTCAGCGAACGACGGGTGCGGGCTTGTGCCGCCCACGATGCCCTCCACGAGGTCCTTGACCTGGTGGGAGAAGCCGTGCTCGTAGCCGAGCATGTGACCCGCGGGCCACCACGCCGAAACGTAGGGGTGGTCCGCTTCCGTGACCAGGATCTTCCTGAAGCCCTGACGGTCCGCGGGTGCGGTGCGGTCGTAGAACCGGACGCTGTTAAGGTCCTCAAGGTCGAAGGCCAGGGCGCCCTTGTCGCCCGAAACCTCGATCTCCAGCGCGTTCTTGCGGCCGGTGGCAAAGCGTGAGGCTTCAAACGACGCCAGCGCCCCGGTTTCGAAGCGGCCGGTGAAGATGGCGATATCGTCCACGGTCACCTGGCCGTAGCCGGTCCCGGCAGTGCCGGACAGCCCAGTGCCGGACAGCCCGGAACTTGAGTTCAGGAGAGGCCGCTCCTTCACGATGGTGTCGATGACGCCGGACACCTTCGCCAGGTTTAGCCCGGTGACAAACTGGGCCAGGTCAATGGCATGGGCTCCGATGTCCCCCAGCGCCCCGGACCCGGCGTGTTCCTTCTGCAGACGCCAGGCCAGCGGCATTTCGGGGTCCACGAGCCAGTCCTGGCGGTAGGAGGCGCGCACGTGGTTGATCGTCCCCACGGCGCCTTCGGCGATGAGGTTGCGGAGGAACGTGACGGCTGGAACACGACGGTAGGTGAAACCCACCATGGCCCGGACGCCCCTGGCTGCCGCGCGCTCGGCAGCCGCGGCCATCGCTTCGGCTTCCGCCACCGTGTTGGCCAGCGGCTTTTCGCACAAGACGTGCTTCCCGGCCTCAAGCGCCGCGATCGCGATTTCGGCGTGGGAGTCACCGGGCGTGACGATGTCGACGACGTCGATATCGTCCCGCGCGATCACTTCCCGCCAGTCTGTGGCTGATTCTGCCCAGCCCCACTTTTGGGCGGCGGCAGCCACCGCTTCGGAGTTCCGGCCCACAACGACCGCCATTTCCGGCTCGGCCGGCAGGTCGAACACCCGCGGTGCCGTGCGCCAGCCCTGGGAGTGGGCGGCGCCCATGAAGCCATAGCCGATCATGGCCACACGCAGGGTGCTCATGCGAGCACTACCTTGCGCTCGACCGCCACGCGGTTGCCCACGTAGCGCATGGGTGCGATCTGCATGTAGAGCAGGCGCAGCGTGAGGATGACTTCGACGTCGATCTCCTCGCCGGCGTCGGGGACGCGGTCCAGCGGGATGATGACATCGGGCTTGTCTGCGACGAACCACAGGGTTTCCCATTGCTCCGGAAGCTCAGCTATGGAGTAGGACTTTCCCTGCAATTCGAAGCGGAGGGACGCTTGGGGAATCTCCGCGCCGTTGACTGTTGCGACGACGTCGTCGACGGCCGACAGCCAGAGGCTGCGGTACCAGGGCAGCTGCACCGACACGGCGATGCCCTCGGGGTGCCTGCGGACGTTGGTGTCCTGGAACAGGGAATTGTGAGTTGCTATGGCTTTCCTTACTTAACAGTCTCGACCAAGGTCGCGTGGGAGTCGGGTGCATTAGGGTCAACGGCCGCTTCAATGGCACGCCGCATCAGCGCGTGCTGCTTCTTGACGAGGTCGATCGGATCGGATTCGCCGAGATCCGCGAACGCGTGCCCCTCCCACTCGCTGGAGAGGTATCCCTGGTAGCCGCCTCTAACGAACTGGTGCACAATCCGGGCAATGTCCATCGCAGGTTCGTTGCCGTTCTCGTCAATGTCGTAGAACTTCGCGTGGACGTGGAAGATCTGCGGCATGATGTCCAGCCATTCCTCCGGTGGAACCAGGCCGTGCATGTTGAAGGCCAGCCGGGTGAACGGGCCGAGGCGTGCGGGATCGAAGTTGTTGGCGCTTAGGTAGTCCTCGAACTCTTGGTTACGTTCGTGCATGGGCAATGGTTTGCGCCAGATGTCCTGCATGACGGCGAAGTGCTCCTCGGGCAGTCCCATCTGCGTCAGGGTGCGGAACAGCGTCGGGGAAAGGCTGTGCATCGTGGAGCTGAAGTCTGCGGTGAAACCGAGCCGGTCGCTTCCCAGTTCCTCGTACATTTCCCGGATCTGCRGGATCTTGGGGTCATTCGGGCCCTKCGGCGCGTGGATTTCGTAGCCGAGCTTCTGGTCGTACTTCTCGGCCAGGGGAACCAGCCGGCGGAGTAGTTCCTTGCCGGCGGAGCGGATTACCACGCGGTGGAATCCGAGCTTGTTGGCGGTGCGCAGTTGCGCGGCGAAGAAGTCGTACTCCTCGTCCGGCGTCATGTCCCGGTCCTTGCGGCGGCCCATGTCCAGGTTGGTGCCGACGGCGCTGGGTGTCAGGCCGTAGCGGTCCATGCTGTCGCGCCAGAGGCGGATGAAGTCATCGTCCACGTCGGGGTAGGTTCGCAGCATCTGCGCGATGTTGAATTCGACGCCGGGGCCGAGGCCTTCGTCGGCAACAGCCTTGATCAGCGTCTCGGGCGTGTAAAGCCCCGCGGCGAACTCGGAGGTGAGTGAATAGAGGGTAATGCCTAGCTCGATACCCGAGCCTGCGATGCCTTCTGACATGTTTTTTGGTTMCTTCGTTGTCAGCCGCGGACGGGCTGGGCGAGATGGCTGTTGAGGACGCGGCGCGCCTCGGAGGCGTCGGTGATCATGGACGAACCGGCGTTGGCCGCGGCCGAACGCTGGACGGCCTGCTCGCCGCGGATTATGTCGAACGGGTCCTGCCAGTTGTTCCAGTGCCAGCCTTCGTATTCGCTGGAGATTGCACCGGAGTAGCCGTTCTCGACGAGCTGCCGGACCAGGTCACGTACCGGTACCGAGGGCTCTTCGCCGTCCTCGTCGATGCCAAAGAACTTGCMGTGCACGTGGCGTACCCACGGCATGATCTCCAGCCACGTGTCCAGCGGCGCCGGACCGAAGAGACCTGTTCCGTTGATGGCGAAGTCGATCCCAAGGTCCGGCCGGCCGTTGCGCGCTGCCAAGCCGATGAAGGCCCCGAAGCGCTCGCCATGGACCTTTTGTGTGTTGGGCGGTCCTTCGGCATGGAAACCGTTCCACAGGTCAACCACCTGCCGGAGCAGATCCTCCGAAGCGCCGCGCCGGCGGTACGCCTCCAGCAGGGAGGGCGCAAAGCCCGTGACGGTKGCACCCCAGTCTGCGGTGAAGCCAAGTAGAGGGGAATCAAGTTTCTCGTAGCGGTCGCGCAGGGCAAGGACACGCTCGTGGGCGCCGTGCTGGTCAGCGTGGACTTCCAGGGCCAGGGTGACCCCGTACTGCTCCGCCACGGGCAGCAGGCCTTCCATGGCGTCAGGAGTCAGCGAGATCTGTACCCGGGCGATCGGGAAGCCGAGCCGGGCGGCCACTTCGATCTGCTTGCGCATGTACTCGACCAGCTCGTCGTGGTTCATGAGCCGGTCACGGCGGATGCCCGTGTCAACGTTAACTGCGAGCGAGGTGGGCACCAGGTCAACCTCKGCAACCAGGTCACGGAACTGCCCAACGAAGGTGTCATCAATCCGGTCCGGGAAGCCCCGCAGGCTGGAGAATCCGATGACCTCAAGGCCGGGGCCGAAGCCTTCGGCCGCCACTTTGCGGATCAGGCCATCGAGGTCGTACTGCCGGGCGTGGGAAGCCCGGGTGAAGCTGTAAAGGGTGACGCCCTGGATCGGCGTGCCGGGGCTGGTCATCGCTGTGCCACCTTCATGGTCTTGGTGTCGTGCTCTTCGATGTGCAGCACGCCGTGGTCGGTGATGATGTACGGGATGTAGAGCTTCAGGTCGACCCGGACCTCGTGCTCAGCCTGCTGATCCGGGACGGGAACGTCGCCCGAAAGAACGGCCGAGTCCAGGGGAAACCACCATTCGCCGGTCTCGTCCACGAGTTCCTCGAAGCTGAAGGTGCGGTTGTTCATGGTCCAGCGCAGCGAGCCCTCCGGTGCGCTGACGCCGTCAACGCTCAACACTGCCCCGGCAATGCACGAACCCGGCAGGGCCCTGTACCAGGGGATGCGGACTTCGACGGCTGTGCGGCCGTTTTCGGTGGTGAGTGTTCCCTGCTCGATAATGCGGTCGGCGATCATCGAGACCTCCTTGTCTGCGGCATGTCTTGCCTGTGCTTGAACAGAGTGGCGTGGGCCACTTCTTCATTATTTAGTCAGTCTAATGTCAGATTCAGACATAAGTAAAGAGCTGGTGATTTCTTCCGCGATCCTTCGCGCACCGCGCACCGCGAGCGCTACCGCCGTCAGCGTGGGATTGCACGCCGTGGCGGTGGGGATAACGCCGTTGCCGGCCACAAAGAGGCCGGGGACCTGCCAGACCTGGCTGTCCGGGGAACAGACGCTCTCGCCGTCGTCCGATGCGCCCATGCGCGTTGTGCCCTGGTAGTGGAGCGAAGACCCCGGCGGGAGGACGAAGGGGCGCTCGTCGAGCGGTTCGCCCACCGCCTTKCCCAGCCGGACGATTTCCTGCCGGGCACGTTCAAGCACCTMGTGGTCGCGACCCGTGAGGCGGTAATGGATGCGCATGGCGGGCATTCCGTATGAGTCGCGGGCGTCGTCGTCGAACGCCACCCGGTCCTCCCGCTGAAGGTCCTTGGCGCAGAACAGGCCCAGCCCAACAATCGATCCCGGGACAATGGGGTCATCTTCGGCCAACGGGACAGGGGACGCATCCAGCTGCATGATCTGGCCATGGAATGGTGCGTCGTCAGTGTACGGAACCCACGCCACCCCGCTTTGCTCGCTGAGCGTGCCGTCCGCGGCCGCCGGGCCATGCTCGGCCTCGACGTCACGCAGCCTGCTCGCGAACACCACCTGCGCCTGGTCGTTGAGATAACGGCCCAGCGCGGCGGGCCTGATTCCGGAAGCCCACAGCAGTTGCGGCGTGCGCAGGGCATCCGCGCCCACCACAACGTAACGGGCAGCCACCTGATGGCTCTCCCCGCTGCGCCGGTCCTGGACTTCAATGCCGGCAGCCCTGCCGTCGTCATCTACGAGCACGCGGGTCACCAGCGACTCGTCGAAAAGTTCAAACTGCGGGTTTTCCCGGGTCGCGTCTCCCATGACGACGTCGGAGCCTGACCAGACAAGGCCGCCGTCCTTCCGGCGGTGCACGGCGAGCGGCATGGGCTGGACGCGTTGGGCCCGGTCCCGGCCCTCATCCACAACGGCTGCAAGGCGTCCGCGGACGAGGTCCGAGAACGGGGCGCCGTCAAAGGCGTGGGTGGTCACGCCCAGCAGGCGGTCTGCGTCCTCGAGAAGCTGCTCCAGGTCCGGCAGGAATGCGATGCGCTCCTGCCCGCCCGGGCGCGGGCAGGCGGCGGTCCAGTGGGCAGCCATGCCGCCCACGTTGCTCGACATGGCGGCGACTGGCATCCCGTCTTCTCCGGGGAACGCGTAGCCGTCCGGCAGCAGGTAAGTGCCGGGCCGGGCTCGGCGCTCCCCGCTTTTGACGGCGCCGGGTGAATTCACCGTTTCCGCGCCGGCTCCGGGGCCTTCCGATGCCCGCTGGGCAAGGCTGCGGCGTTTAGCGTCCCCGATGTTCTTCACGTGCGCCCCGGGCGGGCTGCTGACCGTGGGACCCCCTTCGAACATGGCGATGGTGGCGCCGGGCKCCTCCTCGCTGAGGATTCGCGCGTACGTTGATGCCGTCGGTCCGCTGCCAACGATGGCGACGTCKACGGTGTCGGGGTACCGGCGGCTGCTCATCGCCCCGCCACCAGTTCCTGGATGCGGCGCACGGACTTTGCCGAGTCAATAGTCGGGTAGTACTCGAGCCCGATGGGGCCGGAGTAGCCGCTGTTCTGCAGGTCTGCGAGCCRGGCGGGCCAGTCGATGGATCCTGAACCCGGCTCCCCGCGGCCCGGGGCGTCRGCGATCTGCACGTACTTGATGAGGCTGGCGGCGTTGGCGAGTTCGGCGGCCACGTCCTCGCCTTCGACGGTGGAGTGGTACAGGTCGTAGAGGACGCCGAAGTTCGGGGAATTCACTCCCCTGGCCACGTAGACGGCTTCCGCGGTCCGGTCCAGCAGCGCCCCGGGGTGGTCAACCCTGATGTTCACCGGCTCGAGGACCAGGGTGATGCCGGAGCCCTCGATGTGCGCGACGCCACGGGTGAAGATCTCGATCAGTTCGTCAAGCTGGTCCTGCCGCTTGCGCCCGCCGAAGCCGGTGCCGCTGCCCACCACGATGCGTGGGCAGCCGAGCTGCTGCGCTACCGCCACGCCGGCGTCCAGCCCCTCGTAGAAGGGCTCGTGGTTTCGGGGCGGGATCATGAACTGCATGCGCGGTTCCGCGAGCTGGGCAGTGAGCTGGACTCCGGTTTCCTCGAGTGCGTCCTTGAGGGCCGGAATGTCCTTGCCCGTCGGGCCCCACATCTCGACGGCGTCAAAGCCGGCGGCGGCCGCAGCGCGGACCCTGTCCGCGGCGCTTTTGTCTGATTCGGCGAACAAAAGGTCAATATTTGGCGAAAGCTGGAACATGGGTGTCTCCTGGAGAGTTGAAAAGGGTGGTCTAGAACATGGGGTGGTCGTGGACCGGATGCTCCGGAACGGGTTGAAGCACGTCCCAGTGCTCCACAATGCGACCGTTTTCGAACCGATAGATGTCGGCGACGGCGGCGTCGGGACGCCCGGGACCTGAAGCGCGTACATGCACCATCGCAAGGTCACCGTCCACCAGGATGCGCTGGACCTCGAACCGGGACTCCGGCGATCCGTCGAACTTCGGTGTCAGCAGCCTGACTGCCGCCTCAGGCCCGTCAGGAATAGTCGGGTTGTGTTGCCGGTAGTCGCCGGCCACAAGGAAGTCGAAGGCTTCACGCACCCGTTTTTGGGTGTAGAAGATCTCCACGAAGCGCTCGAACGCTGCGCGGTTGTCAACCATCGCGGGTCAGCCCTTCAGACCGCCGGAGAAGCCCTGGATGAATCGCTTCTGGGCGAACAGGAAMAGCGCCAGGATGGGAATCATGGAGACGATCACGATCGCGAAGATCGAGTTCCACTTCGAGACCAGGGAGCCGATGTAGTAGTACATGGCCACCGGCAGCGTCTGGTTTGCAGAGCCGCCCAGGAAGATCAGCGAGGTGAAGAAGTCGTTCCATACGATGAGTCCKGCGAAGATGGTGACCGTGCCGGTGGCAGGAGCCATCATGGGGAACACCACCTTGGAGAAGATCTGGGACTTGCTGGCGCCGTCGATAGTGGCCGCTTCCTCATAATCTGTGCCAAGACCCCGGAAGAAGTTCGCGTACAGGAAGATCGACAGCGGCAGGAGCATGCCGGTGTACAGGATGATCAGGCCMCATGCCGACCCCGTGAGGCCAATGGCACGCGCACCCATGTAGAGGGGCACGGCGCCGAGCTGGCCGGGKAGGATGATGGCAATGAGGAAGAGATAGTACGCGCCTTTGCTCCAGCGGCGGGTGTTACGGGAGATCACATATCCGGTGATTGAGCCCAGTGCGATCAATCCGACTATGCTGCCCGCGGTGATGATGACACTGTTCACAAGGCCCATGACCACGTTGGAGTTGCCCGTGGCCGTCAGGACAGCCACGAAGTTGCTGAAGTCCGGGCTCTTAGGCGGCGCGAGGGGCGACGTCGTGTACATCTCGCTGTCAGGCTTAAGGGCTGTGGTCACCAGGAAGTAGAACGGGGCGAGGAAGATTAGCGCCAAAGCCCAGAGACCAATTTCCCGGAGCAAGGTGAGTTTGGTGTAGCGGAACATTTGTTAGTCCTCGGGGTTCGATCGCGTCAGCCGCTGCTGGAGAACGGCGAAGAACAGGATGATGACGGCCAGCACTAGGGCCAGGGCGGCACCGCCACCGAAGTTCCCGAGCGCGAACGCCTGCTTGTAGACCTGGGTGGCCAGCGTTTCGGTTGCACCMGCCGGCCCTCCCCCGGTCAAGGCCATGATGGGGTCGAAGACCCGAAGCCCCTGGACKATTCCCAGGGTGGTCGCAATGGCAATGGCGGGTCGGATAGCCGGCAGCGTGACGTTCCGGAATCGCTGCCACAGATTGGCGCCGTCAATGGCGGCCGCCTCCTCGACTTCCACCGGCACGCCGGCCAGACCGGCCATGAAGATCACCATGGCGAAGCCGGTAGAGCTCCAGACAAGGACCACCAGCACCGTCCAGATGGCCCACTGCGGGTCCGCGAGCCAGGGCTTCGCGAGGTCGCCGGCGCCTATCGAGGTCAGGAAGACGTTGATCGGACCGTCGAAGTCGAAGATGTACTTCCAGATGTAGGCCGTGGCGAGGGGGCTGAGCACCACGGGCATAAAGAAGAGAGTGCGGAGGATRTAGCGCGTCTTGAGGACCCGGTTCAGGCCGAGGGCGATGATGAGGCCTGCGACGCTGCCGAGGAGGACCGACCCAAAGGCCAGGAAGAGAGTATTCAGCAGGGCGCCGAGCTTGGTGGGATCCTTGAAAATCGCTTCAAAGTTCTGCCAGCCGACCATTTTGAACGAGCCGATGCCTGTCCAGTTCGTGAAGGCGAAGAAGCCGCCGATGCCGGTCGCCACGTAGTGGATGGCGATGACAAGGGCAATCCCGGGCAGCGCCCACCACCAGTGCCCGAACTGTAGGCCCCTGCCCCGGGGGCGGGCCTTTGGCTCCGCCCCCGGAGTGCGCTTGCCTCGCCGGGGTGCTTCAGCTGCTTCGCTTTTCGGTTGCATCGTCGCAGTCATGGTAATCCTTGCTTATCCCTTTGAGTTCTCGGAGCTTAGTGATGTGAAGCTGTTACTGGTCCCAGGCCGCATCCATCGCCTGCAGTACCTGGTCGGCAGTCTTCTGGCCAGTGATGAGACCCTGGACGCCGGTGGCGAGTGCATCGTACACGGCCGAGTTGGGCCACTGGCTGTTMGGCAGCGGGCCGTACTTTCCGCCCTTGATGAGATCACCGACGTTCTTGTATGCACCGCCGCTGAAGTCGTAGCTGTCCAGGCCGCTGACCGGGAGGGCGCCGTCGATTTCTGCGAAGGCCTTCGTCTGTTCAGGCTGCGCGGCCCAATCGAGGAAGGCCTTCGCCGCGTCCTTGTTCTTGGACGCCGCGTTGATGGAAAACGCGTAGTTGGCACTGGCAAATACGAAACCCTTATCCGAGCTCTGCTCTGCAGGGAGCCCGCGCACATCGAAATCCGAGTCGGCGGCCGCAGACTTCAACTGCTTCCAGCTGGGGCCCGGGATAAATCCAGCAACGGAAGTTCCGCTGGCAAGGCCCTTGGTGATGGCGTCGAAGCCGGCACCTGCGGCGCCCTTCTGGAAGCAGCCGGCGTCATTCAGTTTGGTGACCGCCTCCAGCGATGCCTTCCAGCCGCCCGAGCCGGCGAAGGTGGTTTCCTTGGCGGTACGCTTTTCATTCCACTTCGGGTCCTCCGCATAAACGCGGGAGGCTGCGAGCGACATTGCCATCAGGCCGGTATTTGGAGCGGCGGAGCCGGCCAGCGCGAAGAACGACTTGCCGGACGATTCGAGCGTTTTGCACTGCTCCTCGAGGGAGGAGAAGTCTGACGGGAAGTCAGCGATGCCGGATGCTTTGGCGGCGGTCTCATTGGCGACCATCCCGACCACGGTGATCTCCGGGGCCTGGCCATAGACTTTTCCGTCCGTTCCAAAGAGGGCTTCGCTGCCCGTGGGAACAAGCTTCTTGGCGGCKTCGTCCAAGGGCTCAAGGAAACCGGCCTGAACGAGGGGCAGGATGCTGCGGCCGGTGCCGGAACCCGGTGCGGTCACAACGACGTCGGACGCGTTTCCGGCCTGGAGCTGGGTCCGCAGGGTCTGGTCGTACGAGTCATTGGGCTGCGGGTTGAACGTGATCTTCACGTTGGGGTTCGACTTCATGTAATTCTCAGCCAAGACCTGGAAGGGGCTCTCAATGGTGTTGGAGGTGGCGAACGACAGGGAAAATTCCTGTGAGCCTCCAGCGGAGGAATTGCTGCCAGCGGGGGCCGAGCAGCCGGTAAGGACGAGGGCTGCGATCGTGGGGACGGCGAGGGCGCCGACCTTGAGGCCCGAATAGCGACGGTGCTGTGTCATGTCCAGCCTTTCTGACTTCGTTGTCGAAAATATCCGAGGCCGTGACCCCGGTCACTCATCAGTATGCAAGAGATGTGCCTAAAACGCACATAAGTCTTACCGATGATAGACATAAGTCGTACGGGGGGCGGGCGGAAGCGCCTGCATCGAGAAGTCTGATGGCGGCCACCCAACTTATCGACGCCGCTGATACACTGGCCCCACTTAGTTCACCGTTGAAGGATTGCCGTGCCGTGATGAATCATGTCCTGCTATCCCGACTCGACCTCAACTTGCTGATTTCGCTGGATGCCCTCATTACCGAACGCAGCGTGACCAGGGCGGCCGAGCGGCTCCACCTCAGCCAGCCGGCGCTCAGCGCCTCGCTCGCCAGGCTCCGATCCCACTTCGGGGACCCGATCCTGGCCCGTCGCGGAAATGCTTACGAGCTCACCCCCTTCGCCCTGCGGCTCGCGGAGCACACCACCACCGCGCTCGAAGCCGCACGCCGTGTCTTCGAAAGCCAGGCCACCTGGGAGCCCACGGAATCCGAGCGTGAGTTCTCCATCTACGGCTCGGATTACGGCTTCACTACCATTGGCCGGGTTGCTTCCGAGCTTGCAGCCGAGCGGGCGCCAGGGGTCCGCTTCCGATTTATGCTCCACAATCCGATGGTGGTGGAGGATGCCGCCAACCGCCTTCGTTCCGTGGACGGCATATTGATCCCCCACGGGTTCCTCACCGGGCTCCCCTACCTGGATTTGTGGAGGGACGGGTGGGTGGCCGTGGTCTCCTCGTCCAACGAAGCCGTCGGCGATCGCATCACCATGGAGAACATCGCCGAGCTTCCCTGGGTGATGACCTATCAGACCCGCTCAGCCTCAACATCGGCGGAACGGCAGATCYAGCAGCTGGGTGTTGAACCGCGGGTGGACGTGGTTGTTGAAAGTTTCCAGTCCTTGCCGCACTTTGTAGTGGGAACCAACCGGATCGCGCTCATCCAGGCGGCGCTGGTACCGTTCGCGCTGCGGATCGGCGGAGTGCGGATCCTGCCGCTGCCCTTCGATGCCACTCCGCTGGTGAATGCCCTGTGGTGGCACCCCGTGCACAACCGCGATTCGGAACATGAGTGGATGCGGGGCCTCTTCAAAGAGGCCGCTGACATCGTGGCAGCCGCCGCAACAAACGAAGCCCCTTAAATGCCTCGATGCCCACCCATTTCTGGACGGGCATCGAGGCTATGGGACGTTMGGTTGCAGCGTCAGGCTGATGCCAGCGCCGTCCGCATGCTCTTGCGGATGAGGTCGTGCTGCTGACGGACCAGCAGCAGCGGATCCACCTCGCCAAGCTCGGCGAAGGCGTGGCCCTCCCACTCGCTGGACCAGTAGCCGCGGTAGCCGCCTTCGACGAATACACGGACGAGTTCCGGATAATCGATGGCCGGCTCGTTACCCTGGCCATCAATGTCGTAGAACTTCGCGTGGACGTGCATGATTTGCGGCATGATGTCAGCMCACTCCTGGGGGCTGACATGGCCGTGCATGTTAAAGGCCAGGTGGGCGAAGGACCCAAGCCGGGCAGGATCGAAGTCGCGTCCGCGCAGGTAGGCAATGAACTCCTCCTGCCGCACCCGCATCGGGGCGGCAGTGGCCCATATAGCCTGCAGTCTTTGGACGGCTTCGTCGTCCAGCCCGGCACGGCGGACGGCACGCAGGAGCGTGGGAGACATGCTGTGCATGGTCGAGGAGAAGTCAGCMACGAAACCCAACAGTGGCGAATCAAGCTCCGCATAGACGTCGCGGACCTTMATGATCTCCGGCGAGTTGGGCCCTAACGGGGCATGGATCTCGTAGGCAAGTTTGAGTTCGAGGTCCTCGGCGAGCGGCAGGAGCCGGCGAAGAAGCTCCGGCTTCGCGCTCTGGATGCGGACCAGCGGGAAACCCAGCTTCTTGGCGCCGCGGAAGAGCGTCTGCGTGAACTCGTACTCTTCGTCCGGGGTCATGTCACGGTCCCGGCGCCGGCCCATATCCAAGTTGGCGCCAAAGGAGCTGGCCGTGAAACCGTGTTTGTCGAAGGCCTCCTGCCACGAGCGCGCGAAGTCGTCCGTCACGTTGGGATAGGTAGGCAGGACTTGAGAGGCCACGATCTCGATCCCGGGGCCGATCCMCAACTCCGCCACCCGGCTAAGCAGACCATCAAAGTCGTACCAGCCGGCACGGAATTCGGCACTTGCCGAGTAGAGGGTGAGCCCGAGGGCGAAAGGATCCCCCTCAGCTTTCGACGGAGGCGGGGTGACCGCCGTCGCCAGCTCCGGGGCCGCCGCCGCCTTGTCCGTGACGGTCAGCTCCAATGTCTGGTTGACGAAATTGGGGACGTACATGCCGGGACCGCCGTCCTGGCCGGGGGCAATCTGCATGTAGGGCAGGCGCAGCTCACCGGTGAGCTGGATGGTGTGCTGCTGGCCCAAGGCAACAGGACTCTCCGTTTTAGCGATGAGCAGAGGATGTTCCTGGAGGAACCAGAGAGTCTCGCTTTGCGCGGGCAGGTCCGGGAGCGCATAGCGGATACCGCCCAGTTCCAGGGTCAGGTCCCCGGCGGGGATTTCCTGGCCGTCGACCGTGAGCCGGAGGCTGGAGACCGAGGAGAGCCACAGGCTCCGGTACCACGGAAGCGTCAGGRCCAGCGCGAGGCACTCGGGGTGGGAGCGGAGGCTTGCATCGTCAAGAAGTCCGTTTGGCATGGTTGTCTCTTTGCTGGGAGGTGGGATGGGTTAGGTAAGTCCGCTGGCGATGCGGCGGATCAGGGCGTGCTGGCGCCGCACCTGCTCGACGGCACGCCAGGGAGTGCGTTCGCCTTCGTATTCGCTGGAGAGGTAACCGGTGTAACCGGAGTCCTTGAGGGCCTTGAGCACGGGCAGCCACGGAATCTGCTGGTCTTCCAGCTGCTCGTTGATGTCGTGGAACTTGGCCTGGACGAACACAACGTACTGTGCGATGTCCGCGAAGTCGGCGGGATTGACGCCGATGCCGTCAAGGAACGCGKGCCGCGCCTCGCGGGTTTCCCCTTCGCGCAGCGGGATGGGCCGGTCCTGGAAGATCCCGGTATCGATGAGGAGCCCGAAGTTCTTGGTGCCCGTCCGCTCGATGAGTGCGATGTAGTCCTCGACGACGGGGTGTTTGATGGGCGTTGGCGAATGGATCTCCGGGCAGATGATGATCCCCAGCTCATGGGCCAGATCAAGGGAGCGTTCCACGGACTCGGTCCAGATGGGGTCCGGGACCAGGTCGCTGGACACGACGCCGATCTTGGGGCGCACGAACCCGAAACCCAATTGGCTGGCAAGCCGCAGGTCCCGTTGCAGGGCATCGGCGCCCTCGGCAACGGTCATGGTTCGGCCCGGGTGCAGACGGGTGTCAATCCAGGAGCCGTAGTTCGTGGGCTCCAGCGAGTACTTCTCCAGGAGGCCGCACCAGTTGTCGATCCAGGCGGGGGACGGTTCCGGATAGCCGGGGATGTGGCCCTCGCCGAGGATCTCGACGCCGGTGGCGCCCACGTCCGCGACGGCGGCCAGCGCCGTTTCCAGGTCCACGACCGTGCCGTAGTCGCCCATGAAGCTGTACAGGGAAACGCCGTAGCGGAAGGTGCCTTCGCGGCCTTCCGGCGCGAGCGTCACCTTGCGGCTGGTCCGGGCCACGGTGGGCTGGTGCTCCAGCGGGATGTAGGACATGCGCAGCCGCAGCTCGATTGAGAGCTCGTGGACGCCCTGGGGGAGGCCGCCGTCGAGGGGTACGGTCACCAAGGCCGCTTCCTCAAGGGGCCAGCGCACGCCGTCGCTGTTCCAGAGCTGCTGCAGGGTGTAGGTCCGYCCACCGAACGTCCAAAGCGGAACGTCAGGTCCGACGTCGACGATACTGCCAACGCGAACGGCGATGCCGTCGATGAGGGACGCGGCCATGCCCCGGTAGGAAGGCATTCGCACCCGGAACTGAAAGCCGGTTACGCGTCCGCCCTCCGTTACGTTGCGGAAGCCGACGGATTGGATGAGGTCTCTTTCGAGAAGCATCATTGCTCACTCTCTCTAGGTGCAGAATCCAGAGTAGCAATCATTCCGCCTCTTTTATACTTAAGTTAGCGTATATTCGACAAAACTGTGGCTCCCGCGACTTGGAATGCATTAGAGACCTCACGTCACACAACGCCACGGCATCCGGATCCGGACAAGCAACGCCCTACCCTTGACGGGTGACATTGACTAAATTCCGCACCGCCGCCGCGAGCTCCATCGCCGCCGCAGGTCTCCTGTTTGCCCTCGCCGCCTGTTCGACGCCGGCCGCCACCCAGCCCACCTCCTCTGCACCGGCTTCCCCGGCAGCAACTTCCTCCAGCGCCGCCTCCGAGCCCTGCACCGGCGTGAAGGTCATCACCGATTCGGGCGCCCTGAAGCAGGCTGCCGCTGACACGTCCGTTTGCGTTCCCGTGGACKCGCCGACTCTCGCTTCCAAGGTGCTCGAAGATGCAAAGGTGAAGATCGAAGGCACTGCCGCATATMCCAAGGAACTGGTGTGCCGTGTGAACGGTGTACCCGCCGCAGACTTCGACATCGCCCACAAGGGCGGCACGTACCGGGAAGACTGCAGCAAGATKCCCGCCGCCTTTGCCTACTGGGCTCTCTGGGTCAAGCCGACCTCCGGCGCCTGGGCATACGCGCAGGAAGGCCTCGGCACCCTGAAGGTCAACCCGGGAGAGAGCCTGGAACTGCTCTTCACGGTCGACGACGCACCGGGCGCACCCGCAGCATGACCTTTCGACCCGCGCCGTTACGCGCAGCGGCGGCTCTCGCCGCCGTCTTCATCGCGGCTCGGGTCCTCTACCGCATTCTCTTCAATGGGGCGGGCATCGGTGAGCCCGTTCTGCTGAACATGCCGCCGGTGCCGCTGCCTGCCCCGTATGCCCATGTGGTCCTCCTGGGCCCGGTAACGGCGCCTGGACTGTGGGCGGCGGTCTTGTCCGCCCTGCCGATCGCTGGAATGATCCTCGGCTTCGGCATGCTCAACGCCTGGGTGGACGTGGCCMGCGGCTTCCGGCACCTGGCCCGCGGCGGCCCCCTGCAGGGCACGGCCCGGACGCTTGTGGTGGCTTGGGCGGCGCTCCCGGCGCTCTCCGACGCCGTAACCTCCGTCCGCCTGGCTTTTCGATTGCGGGGCGAACGCTTCGGACCCCGTGCCCTTGTTCCCGTGCTCGAGCGCACCCTCGAGCACGCCGGTCGGGTGGCCGCGGCCCTGGAGTTGCGCGGCTTCGGCAGCAGGACAGCACATGAACCCGCCCCCGGTGCCGAAGCGCCGGTTCTCATCCCGGACGCACAATTCCGCATTGGTGACACGCAGGTGCGCGTCACCGGGTTCACGCCGTCGAGCGGGTCAATGACGGTCATTACCGGGCCAACGGGCTCCGGCAAGTCAACGATCCTGCGAGGTATCGCGGGCCTCCTCTCCCACGTTGACGGTGGAGAAATTTCCGGCACGGTGCGCGTCGCCGKAACAGACCGTGCCGCCACGCCGCCGCGCGATACCGCCCGCCTCATCGGCGTCGTATTGCAGAACCCCCGCGCCGCATTCGCCACCACCCGGGTCCGGGACGAAATCGCCCTCGCACTCGAGCTGCGCGGCGTGGCTTCCGGTGTCGCCAAGGCCCGGGTGCTGGAGGTCGCGGAGCGCATCGGAGTGTCGGCGCTGCTGGACCGGAATGTCAGCACCCTCTCGGCGGGTGAGGCAACGCTCGTAGCCATCGCCGCCGCGGTGGTGGAGCATCCGGCCCTGCTCCTGGTTGACGAGCCCCTGGCAGACCTTGACACCGCAGCACGCGGACGCGTCATCGCCGTCCTCGACGCCCTCGCCMGCGACGGGGGTGTCTGCGTCATCGTCGCGGAGCACCGGGCGGACTCGCTCGTACCCGTTGCCGACTCGTGGTGGACCATTTACGAGGGCACGTTGGTGCCCGGTGTCGCGCCCTCCGCTTCGGCCCCGGCTGCTGCCTACCCAATGCCCGTTCAGGAAACGGAGCACGCACCCGTACTTACTGCGACAAACCTCGCGGTGCACCGCGAGGGCAAGMCGCTGGTGCGCGACGCATCCCTGGCCCTGCACCGCGGTGAAGTGGTCGCCCTGGTGGGGCCGAACGGGGCCGGGAAGTCGTCCCTCCTTGTGGCGCTCGCCCTGGGGGAAGGCACGCCCGGTGAAACAGTCGACGGCGGCCGCGTGGCCCTCGTGCCGGACGCCTCCGACGACCTCTTCACGAGGGACACGGTGGCTGGAGAGCTCCGAGCAGCGGAGCGACGGCGGGAACGTGACCCGCGTCGTTCGAACCGGCGTCGCCCGGGTAATGACCAGCTTCCGCCAAGGCCGGCGGAATCGCGCTTTGCACGCCTGCGGGGAGACGTCCGGATGCCCATTGGACACATGCATCCGCGGGATCTCTCTGCCGGGGAGCGCAGGATCCTTGCCATCGCCCTGCAGACCACGGATGACCCGCAGGTACTGCTGATCGACGAGCCGAMCCGCGGGCTCGATTACGAKGCACGCACAGCCGTCGCGGCGGCGCTCCGGGCCGCCGCGGACGACGGCGCGGCGGTCCTGATCGCCACCCACGACCTCGACTTTGCCCGCGGCMTCGGCGCCCGGATCCTCCCGATGCGCGACGGCGTCGCCCCATCATCCGTGGCAGAATCCGCCCCGGCCAGTGTCCCCACAACACAAAGCAGCACAGCACAACACACCGCCGCACCACGCACCGCGGCGCCGCGGTTCATCGACCGACGGCCAGACAATCCAGGTGCAGCAGCAAAGGCCCGCCACATCCGGATGCCGCGCGGCGTAGAGTTCGCAGTCCTCGCGGCCGCAAACCTTCTTGCCTTGGCAGCGTTCTGCTGGCCGTTGCTCGCCGCAGCCCTCCCGGAGGATGCCGCCGCGGCCCTCCCCTACGCGGCGCTGGCCATCGCGCCGCTCGCCGCGGTCGCCGTCGCGGTGTCGCTCGACGGCTCGGTCCGCTCCGCTCACACGGTGGCGTTGCTCGGCGTGCTGGCCGCCATTGGCTCGGCAGTGCGGGTGGCGAGCACCGGCGTCGGCGGTGTGGAGGCGGTCTTTATCCTGCTGATTCTGGCCGGCCGAGCCTTCGGCGCCCGTTTCGGTCTGCTCCTCGGCGCCGCCACCATCGCCGTGTCCAGTGTCCTGTGGGGTGGCATCGGGCCCTGGTCACCGTTCCAGATCTTCGCCTGCGCATGGGTGGGCGCAGGGGCAGGCCTGCTCCCCCGCAGGGTGCGGGGCAAAGCCGAACTATGGATGCTGTGCGGCTACGGGGCCCTGGCTTCCTACGCGTTCGGCCTGCTGACCAATCTGTGGTTCTGGCCCTTCGCGGTGGGTGCCGGCACCGGCATTTCCTACGTGCCCGGCGCGCCGCTGGCCACCAACCTCAGCAGCTTCCTGCTCTACACGCTCCTGACCTCCACCGCCGGATGGGACACCTTGCGTGCCATCACGACGATCATCGGAATCACCCTGGTGGGGCGGGCCATTCTCGGCGCACTCCGGCGGGTGAAGCCGGTCTCCAGCGCGGGCGGCAACGACCGCGGGCAAGCCTCGCGGACGCACTCCGACCAGGCCAGGGACCGGCTTCAGCTCCGGGTCTGAGGACACCGCCGAGAGACCCAACCCGCGCGCTGCCCCGAAACTCGGGGCGCTACTCGCGACCCTAAAGACAAGGTGGTTTTTTCTTACCCAGTTAGCCATCCGATGCACCCGCCGAGCGATGAAATCCAGCACTTCATCACCGCAGCCCAGCCCGACCCGACGACAGCCGGCACCCGCTGAGGGGTGCCGGMTGTCGTCGGGTCGGCCCGGGGGTGCCGGGCCGCGGGGCTCCGAGAGTGCGGTGCGGCTTAGGCCGGATCCGCGGGGCACGCCACCTCGGGCTGGGGATCCGAGAGGGTCTTCGGGACCGTGTCCTCGAACTGCGGGAGGCGGTTCAGGTAATCCACCACCGAATCCGTGGACTCCACGTCACCGAACTTGTTGTCGATGTCGTAGAGGTTCCACTGCACGACGCCCGGGACGCGGTCGCCGATGGTCTCCCTGGGGATGATCGGGCGGAAGCCCTTCGCGATCGCGTCCTCGACGGTGTGGCGCACGCACCCGGCCGCGGTCGCACCGGTCACGATCAGGGTGTCGATGCGGTTGGAGGTCAGGAAGAGCTCGAGGTTCGTCCCCGGGAACGCCGAGGCGCGATTCTTCTCGATTACGACGTCGCCTTCCGCGGGAGCAATGCGGTCGTCGATCTGCGCCCAGTAGGAATCCGCCGGAAGGGTCTCCGTGGGGATCTTCGAGTACCACAGACCCATGTCGTTCGTGCCGGAGGTGGCGTCGCGGTTCCGGTACACGTTCGTGGTGTAGAAGACCGGGACACCCTTGGCGCGCGCGGCCTCGTTAATCCGCTGGACGTTCGGGATGATCGTCTCCATGCCCGGGCAGCTGAACGGGTGGCCCGGACGGGTCCAAGCGTTCGCGAGGTCGATGTGGATGACGGCGGGGCGGTTGCCGTAGCCGATCCGACGCTTGAAGCCTCGCTCGTTGTAGATGCTGGTTCCGGCTTCGAACGCCTCCTCCAGCACTGCTGCAAGACGGGCTTCGATGTCGTTGAACGTCTCTGTCTCTGTTGTCATGGTTCTCTCTCCACTCTCTCGGCTGTTTGTTTCTAAGGTAGCAACGAGGTTGCTGTAGTGGATACTGTAGCGCACGAACCGGCACAGCACCATAGGTGCTCAGAGTCTGCATTTCCGCCCGCCCAACTTCCCGATAGGGCGAGCATCGGCGCGTGCGTTGCTCCTGCTGTCCGGCGAAGGTCCGGTTCGCGGCCTCGCATTGCCGTCCGCAATATGGAACTGACACCCTGAGTGAGGCGGGTACAGATTGCGGCATATGATGGCACCAAAGAGTGGGCGGGATAGTCACGTAGCGCGAAAGGATGAAGGTGGCAGGCAGGCCGAGGCAGGATAACGGGCAGGTCCAAGGGGCTGCGGCGTCGCTGTTGAACGGTCTTGCCGTACTGGAAGCCTTCTCGGTGCAGAATCCGGTTCTTGGTGTGACTGAGGTTGCCCAGCGCGTTGGCCTCCACAAGAGCACGGTCTCCCGCATTCTTGGCGGTCTGGCAGAAGCTGGATATGTCCAGCGGRATGAGGAGTCGGGGCGGTATCGGCTCGGCCTGAGTCTCCTTGCGTTGTCCGGCCCTTTACTGGCGGACCTGGATGTCCGGCGTGCCGCGCTTCCCTATTTGGAGCAGTTAACCGAAAGCACTCAAGAGACCAGCGCAATCTCGGTCTGGAATGGTCACGAAGCCATCGTCGTGGAGCAGGTTGCCAGCCCGAATCAKGTCAAACACACTGCCACCATCGGAACCCGGTACAACAAATTCGAGAGCTCTTCGGTGCGGGTTTTCCTGGCGGAACTGGCGCCGGCTCTCGCGACGGAACTGATCGGATCCGGGCAGATCCTACGCACGGCAGAAGATGGTTTGCCGTTGGACCACACCGCCCACCTGCAGGAAGTAGCCCGCCAGGCATACGCAGTTAACGACGGCTCGACTACGGAGGAGGAGTTTGGGGTCTCCGCTCCGGTTCGGGATTACCGGGGCAAGGTGGTTGGGTGCATCACTTCATCCGCTCCCCGTTCCCGTGTGCACAAGCACGACACCAAGGATGCCCTGGTTCAAGCCGTACAAAAGGCCGCCTCGGAAGTATCCACCCGCTTGGGCTGGTCGGCCTCGCTTCCGGGGTGATTCATCCACGCAGTTAGTCGAACGTCAGCCAGCAGCTGCCAATTTCGAAGGGGTGGCCCCGCTTGAGGTTCCGGCGGTCCTTGCTCTGGCAAACCATCGAGGATCACGGCTCGCAGGCCCATCCGCTCCTGCCTGGATCAGCCAACAGCGCCGTCAGCGACCTGGATCGGTTCCCCTCGGAACACTGCCCAACCGTGTGGACACCCGCGCCGCGGCCTCTAGCACGGCTTCGCGCAGGATCGACTGACTCTGCAGGTGCTGCACTCGGGATCGGGGYGCGCTGGCCGTGATGCAGCCGACGACTTCGCCCCGATAGTCCCGCACAGKAGCGGACACGCCGTATTCCTCGTAAGTGGTCTCGCCGTCGTTGACGGCGAAGCCGTCGTCACGTACGCCGACGAGCTCTTCGTGGGCCGAGTCTTCGAGACCGAGGTAGCCCTCCCGCAGGACCGTCCGGTCGGCAAGCAGACGGTCGGTCTCCTCGGACGGTAGTTCGGCGAGGAACACGCGAACTGAGGAGCTGGCGAACTTGTTGTAGCGCGTGCCGATCGCCGCGCTGTGCTTGACCTGGTGGGTGGAAGCCGTCTGTTCCACGACAATCGCGTTGCTGCCGTTCCAAACTGCAATCGCGGCCGTCTCGCCGGTGGCCTGTGTGAGTTCTTCGAGGTGCGGCAAGGCGGCACGGCGGACGCTAAGCTCGGCCAACAGTGGTCCGGCCAGGCCGATCATCCCCAGCCCGAGGCGGTATCGCCCTGTTTCCTCATCGCGCTGCACGTAGCCGGCTTCGTCCAGGCCGCTAAGCATCMGGGAGACCGTGCTCTTGTGCAGGCCAACGAGCTCGGAGATCTCCGTGACGCCCAGGAGGGAACGCTTGGCGACGGAGAACGCTTCGAGAACCGTAAGACCGTTAAGCAGCGATGCCGCCGCCCCTTGCGGTTTGTCAGTGGTTGTTTGTGGGTCAAGCATGGGTTCTCCCTCTCCAGGCGCTACGCGCAGTCACCGTAGCAGCCATCGTACGGTGTGCCGGCTGTGCCCCTACCCACMTTGCTTGGCAGAGGCCTTGCCGGATCCTTCCGAAAAGCTGCTCTCCAGCACTTAGGAGGCTGACGCAAAAGGKAAGTCCCAAGAAATGAAGGTCAAAAGCATTGCGTGTTGTTCATAAGGGAACTAAATTGCTTTCTAAGCAACGATGTGAGCTACCGCACATCGGATTGCGGGACCGKACCCCCGGCCCAACGGACTAGCTCCAACCCCGGGTKAATCCGGGCCCGGCCGAGAGGCCCCCGGCTTTTCCTTCAACCCAGTCCTGAACCAAACTTTCGAAAGGACCCCCTTATGAAGCGCATCGGAGTAGACGTCGGCGGTACATTTACCGACTTGTATTTCTCGGACGACGATCAGCGCATCGCCGTTGTGGAGAAGGTTCCCTCCACCCCGCACGACCCGTCCGAAGCCGTTATCTCGGGCATCAAGAAGCTCTGTGAGAAGGCCGGGGTGTCGCTTTCGGAGATCGACCAGCTGGTGCACGGGACCACGGTCGCCACGAACACCGCGCTGACGCACACCGGTGCAGAGGTCGGGATGATCACTACCGAGGGTTTCCGGGACATCCTGCACATCGCCCGTCACAAGAAGCCGTACAACTTCTCCCTCCAGCAGGATCTGCCCTGGCAGACCAAACCCCTGATCAAGCGCCGTCACCGTCTCACCGTCAAGGAGCGCATCACTGCACCCAACGGCGACGTCTTGGTTCCCCTGGACGAGGACGAGGTCCGTGAGCGCGTACTCGAGCTGAAGGCGGCCGGAGTCCAAGCCATCGCCGTCTGCCTGCTRCACTCCTACCTGAACCCCGCCCACGAGCAGCGGATCGGGGAAATCGTCGCGGAGGAGTTCCCCGAGGCCTATCTGTCCCTTTCCAGCGAGATCGTGCCCCTGTACCGGGAGTACGAACGGTTCTCCACCACCGCACTGAATGCCTATGTTGGGCCCCGGGTCTCGCGTTACCTCTACCGCCTGCAGGAGCAGGCCGAAGGATTGGGTTACAAGCGGGAGATCCTGCTGATGCAGTCCTCCGGCGGCATGGTCCCCATCAAGGAGGCCGCCAAGCGGCCCGTCACACTGATGATGTCCGGACCGGTCGGCGGCCTGATCGGCGGCATGTGGGCCGGGCGCCAGTCCGGCTTCGAAAACGTGGTCACCCTGGACATCGGCGGTACCTCCGCGGACATCGGTGTTGCCTACCAGGGGGAACTGCGCATGCGTCACCTCCTGGACACCAAGATCGGCGACCACCAGGCAATGGTTCCGATGGTGGACATCGACACCATCGGCGCGGGCGGCGGCTCCATCGCCTACGTCGACGCCGGCGGGGTCTTCCGCGTCGGTCCCCAGTCTGCCGGCGCCGTCCCGGGCCCGGTCTGCTATGGCCGCGGCGGTACGGAGCCGACATCAACTGACGCCCAAGTGTTGCTGGGGCGGATGCGTCCTGATCGTGTCCTGGCAGGCTCAGGTATGGATATGGATCTCGAGGGCGCCCGAAAGGCCATGGAAGGTCTGGCGGAAAAACTCAACATGTCAGTGGACCAGGCCTCCCTCGGCGCCTTGCAGATCCAGAAGTTCGGCATGACCCAGGCAATCGAGCAGAACTCCGTACGCCGCGGCTACGACCCCCGTGACTTCACCCTCGTGGCGGCAGGCGGTGCCGGCGCACTGTTCGCCTGCGAGATCGCCGCGGAGCTGGAGGTCCCGAAGGTACTGATCCCGGCCCACCCCGGCATTATGGCCGCGACCGGCCTGCTGGCCACCGACCAGAAGTACGAGTTCGTMGCCACCAGACGGTTCACGTTCGCCAGCGCGGACCCCGCCGCCATCCAGGACTCCTATGAACAGCTGGAGCGCGACGCCAACGCCCAACTCGATGCCGAGGACGTCCCAGCCGGCCGCCGCAAGCTCGAATGGCTCGCGGACGCGCGMTACGAGGGACAGGGTTACGAGATACGCTTCACCGCACCCGAAGGGCCGGTCAACCAGGCCTGGCTGGAAAAGGCCGAGGCAGCCTTCCACGACGCCCACTTCGAGGAGTACGGCCACCGCTTCAAGAACGGCACCGTGGAAGTCATCAACATCCGTGTCGAGGCCAGCGCCGTGATGGATGACCTGCCCACGCCGGAAGCGATCAAGTCCGGTTCCCTCGCTGACGCCCTGGTGGAAACCCGCCCGGTGACCTTCGAACAGGATGGCAAGCCGGTCACCCTGGACACCCGCTTCTACGACCGCGACAGGATGGGCGTGGGAATCACCTTCACCGGCCCCGCCATCATCGAGCAGTACGACTCCACCACAGTTATTCCTCCGGGATTCTCCGGAGCGGTGGACGCAGCCGGCAACCTCGTCATCGACTGCCCGGCCGCCACCCAGAGCGCCGAGAAACTGGCCACCCCGATCCTGATGCGCGTGATCGGCGGCGCCCTGAACTCCGCAGCCAAGGAAATGGCCTCGGTGCTGTTCCGCATGGCCTACTCCTCGATCATCCGCGAGTCCGAGGACCTCGGCGCAGGGCTGTTCGATAAGGACGGCAACGTGCTGGCCGAGTCCGACTCCACGCCAATGTTCATGGGCTCCATGCCCAAGATCGTCAAGGGCGTGATCTCGGTCCTCGGMGACGACATCCACGACGGTGACATCATCCTGCACAACGATCCGTATCTCGGCGCCACCCACTCCCCCGACGTGGCGATCATCGAACCGATCTTCCACGACGGGCAACTCGTCGGCTTCGCCGGCGCCTCGGGCCAGCTGATCGATAACGGCGGTGCGTACTCCGGACTGATGGTGGACATCCAGGACATCCAGTCCGAAGGCACCATCTTCCGGGCGGTGAAGATTTCCGAGAAGGGCGTCCGCCAGGAATCGCTGATCCGGCACATCCTCAACAACACCCGGACACCCACCTCCAACGAGGGCGACTTCCAGGCGATGATCGCGGCCTGCGAGCTGGCCAAGTCCCGCTACATCGCCCTCATCGAGCGGTACGGCTTCGGCGCGGTCCGCGAAGCCGGCCAGAGCTGGATCGACTACTCGGAGCGGATGCTGCGCCAGGAGATCGCCAAGATCCCCGACGGCGTCTACGAGACCGAGGTCGGCTACCTGGACGACGACGGCCGCAACTACGGCAAGAAGCTGCCGATCGTCGTGAAGGTGGTCGTCGAGGGTGACGAGATCACCTATGACCTCACGGGATCCTCCGAACAGGTGCCCACCGCCTACAACTGCGCCTTCGAGGGCACCACGGTCTCGGCGTTCACGTTCATCACCCGGATGATATTCCTGGATGAGGTTGCCTTCCCGGTGTTCGTGCCCCAGAACGAGGGCATGCTCAAACCGCTGAAGGTCATCGCCCCGGAGGGCACCATCTTCAACCCGACGTACCCGGCCGCGACCTTCTCGCGGTTCTCCCAGGTGCAGCGGGCCGTCGACCTGGCCCTTCGGGCCCTCGCCCCGGTCATCCCCGAGCGCGTCACCGCCGGCAACTCCGCCCACATCCACTTCATCTCCTACTCAGGATGGGACGAGAAACAGGGCGAGTACTGGGTCTACCTCGAGGTCAACGAGGGCTCTTACGGCGCCCGCGCTACCAGCGACGGGCCGGATTCCGTGGACAACCTCATTGCCAACACCCGCAACAACCCGATCGAGGAGCTCGAGTGGCGGTTCCCGATGCGCACCGACCGCTACGAACTGCGTTCCGAGCCCGCGGCKGCCGGCGAGTTCCGCGGCGGGATCGGCATCGTCCGGGAAAACACGTTCCTGACCGACACCGCGATCACCTGCGAGGGTGAACGCCACGAGTCGGACGTGCCGTGGGGCGCATTCGGGGGCCATGACGGCCTCAACGGATCGCTCGTGAAAAACCCCGGTCGGGCGGGCGAGGAGTCCTGGCCGTCCAAGGTCACCGGTCGTCAGCTGCTGGCCGGCGACTCCCTCCAGATCACCGTGCCCAGCGGTGGCGGTTTCGGTGACCCGCACAAGCGGGACCCGCTGAAAGTTCTCGAAGATGTGCTGGAYGGCTTCACGACCGCCGAGGCGGCCGCCCGTGACTACGGCGTGGTCCTCAAGGAAGTCAACGGCCAGCTCACGGTCGATCTGAGATCAACCGCCGAACGCCGCGAGGTTTTGGTCGCCGAGCTCAGTTCGGCAACCTGAGCCAAGCGCAGCAGTAAAAGGGGCGGTCTGGAGCCAGTTGGTGACGCTGGTCTCCAGGCCGCCCCCTTCGTTCCGTACTGATCACATCCCCACCCATCCCCGTGAATTAGGAACCGTTATGACMACTGCCCCAACGTTTCAATTTGTCGAGTCTGATGTCACGCCCAAGGACGTCCGGCTGGCCACCTGGATTTGCTTCTTCGCCTGGACCTTCGCTGTCTATGACTTCGTCCTGTTCGGCAACCTCCTGCCGATGCTGGCCTCAGACCTCGGCTGGAGCGCGGCCCAGTCCACCGGGACCAATACCTGGGTGACTGCAGGAACTGCACTCGTGGCCTTCGGAATGGGTCCGGTCGTCGACCGGATCGGCCGCCGCAAGGGCATCCTGATCGCCGTCATCGGCGCCGCCGTCGCCTCACTGCTGACGGCCACTGTCGGCTGGGTTGTGGGCATCGCCGCCGGCCTTGGACTCGTCTTCCTCATCCTCGTGCGTTCACTGGCCGGCCTCGGCTACGCCGAACAGGCCATTAACGCTGCGTACCTCAACGAGATGTTTGCCCACAACAGCGATCCCGCCAAGGCCCGCCGCCGAGGTCTCATCTACTCACTCGTCCAGTCCGGCTGGCCGGTCGGCTCCGTCCTGGCCGCCGGGTCCGTCTACCTGCTGTTCCCCGTCGGCGGGTGGGCGCTCTGCTTCGCCGTGGCCGCCATCCCCGCCGTCTTCATCGTCATCGCCGGACGCTGGCTCAAGGAGAGTCCCCAGTTCGGCCACCGTCACCAGATCKACAAGATGATCAAGGACGGCCGGGTGGAAKAGGCGCAGCAGCTTGGGGAGAAATTCGGAATCGACGTCTCGGAGAAGGCCAGTCCACTCGTCTCGGTCTTCCGCGGGGAATCGCTGCGGTCCACCCTGACGATCGGCGGGGCCTTCCTCCTGAACTGGCTTGGCGTCCTTGCATTCGCGATCCTCGGCACCTCTCTACTTACGGCACCGGACGGCAAGAACGTCGAGTTCGACAACGCGCTGCTGGTCCTCATCATCTCCAACGCCACCGCCTTCGCCGGCTACCTGTTCCACGGCTGGCTCGGCGACCGGATCGGGCGCCGCAACGCGATCGGGATCGGCTGGATCCTGTGTGCCGTCTCCTTCTTCACCATGCTCCAGGCACCGAACGGGAACTTCCCGCTCATCATCGGGCTGTACAGCGCCGGGCTGTTCTTCCTCATCGGCCCCTTCTCCGCCCTGCTGTTCTTCACCGGCGAAAGCTTCCMCGTMCACACCCGGGCAACGGGAAGCTCCATCATCAACGCCTCCGRCCAAGTCGGAGCGATCATCGGCGGCCTGCTCATTACCGCCACCCTCACCGCGGGAGCCGGCTGGATCAACGCCACCCTATGGTGGGGCGTCCTCCCCATCCTGGCCTCCGGCCTGCTCATCTTCGCCGCCCGAAACGTCGACCCCAGCAAGGTCCGGATGGACTGACAGGGCCGAACCCGCACCGCAAACGCCATCCGCACGGCGGGAACTCCTGGGGTCCAGGAGTTCCCGCCGTGCGGAGAACTTTAATCGGTAGGCTCCTACGCTTCTTTGCGCAGCCTGGCCTGCTCTACCAGCCCGGTCATCCATGGCCGGTGCCCGCGGTGAAGCACCATGCCCTCGGGCAGCCCCTGGACGGAGGCAGTGGAACCGKAAATATCGAAGGTTGTTGGGCCACCGGCCATGGGCGCATTGGTGATGTGCGGGACGCCGTCCCGGTCCGCGTTGGGCAGCAGGGCGGCAACGGGCTCCTTGGCGAACCCCCAGCGGCTGACGGCCCCAAGCACACTCACAAACAGCGGGGTCGCGTCGACGCTGCCATGATATTCCGGCTTCCGCGCAAGGACAGCCCGCCGACGACGCCGAGACGGACCTCGTGCAGGATCTTGCCGGGTCCCTCCTCGCTCATCGGGTCCAGCGCCCGGCCCTGACGGTCGGCCAGCGTCTGTAGCGTGCCCAGGGCCAGGGACGGGTCCACGGGAAGTGCCATTTTCCGAGGCCCAGAGTGAGTCGCGGCCAACAGGGTCATAAACCACGGCGCCCGGCGGCGACCACCACCCTGGCCGGATGTTCGGGGTCCTCGATCCTGAGCGCGCCCAGATCGTCGTAGCTGCGCTGCAGGCTTCGTACGATGGAACGGTTGCCCATCTGCAGTGCAGGAATCCTGGCCACCCACTCCATCCGGGCTCCAGTAGCTGGCCGTTGACGGTCAGACTCCAGCCGGACGGGATGMGCGTGTCCTGGAAGAAGACCCATGGGGCAGTTCGGGTTGGATGTCCCCGTTCGGCAGCGAGATGCAGAAGGACGAACCTTCCACCAATGTGATTGTCCCGGCGCCCATCGGCCCGGCCGCCGTATCGGCATTCCATCCAGCCATTTCCCGCTCCCCCAACGGATAGGCAGAGCACGCCGGCGCACCGGTCCTTKGTCAGGCTGGCGACCACCGCCGTCGTTATGTTCAAAAACTAGGCGCGTCGGTTCACGGTTGCTAGAGCAGGGCCTCTAAGAATCACAAAGGCGTTGAGTATGCCGGCAATGAGTAGGCCAGGTTTACGCAAACCGTCCCTTCATCCACCAGCGGAATGCGTCGTCGGGATCGGCCCCGGCATGGACAGCCGCTGCCTGGACCTACCCAGGTCCGGACAGCGGCTGGCCTTTTACTTGCCATGGGACGTTAGGCGCGGGGCAACAATTGCGAGGCTACGGTGCGCGCATGTCCTGCMGGCGCGGGGTCGTCGTGGTACCGGCGCAGAGGCCGTCCTGCCGTCTCAGGTATGAGGAAGGTGGCGACGAGGAATGATGCGCCGGCTATCACTGCGACGTAGATGGCGGGGGCGAGCGAGTATCCCGTTCCCGCGACAAGCCACGTTGCCAGGAAGGGTGCGGTACCGCCGAACACCGCGTACGTAATGTTGTAGCAKGTGCCCGATGCCGCGAAGCGCACATCGGTGGAGAACATTTCCGACATCAGGACCGAGGTCACCACGTTAGCGGTCACGGCACCGAGTCCTATGAGCAGTTGGCTGACAACGGCGGTTGCGAACGTTCCCTGCTCGGCGATCATGTACGCCGGAATGGTGAGAATGGCGAGGAGACCGGCTGCGGTCTGCATGGTGCGGCGGCGTCCTATGCGGTCCGAGAAACGGCCCATGACAGGGGCCAGCGCCGTCGCGAGGGTCAGCGAGATCAAGCTCGAGAAGAGTGCGAGGTGCGGGGGCAGGCCGACCACCTTGATCAGGAAGGTCGACATGTACGTGGAGTAGATGTAGAAGGAGAGTGCCGTGAGCATCACGAACCCGCCCAGGCGTAGCATCGCCGGCCACTGGGTGCGGAAGACGGCCCCCAGGGACGGGGCGGGACGAGAGGTGGATTCATCAATCATCGCTTGGAACTCGGGGGACTCGTGGAGCTTGGCGCGGATGTAGAAGGCGATCAGGCCCATCGGCACGGACAGTAGAAAGAGGATGCGCCAGCCCCAATCACCCATGGCCGCGGCCGGGAGGAAGAAGCTGAGCAGCGCCCCGAGTCCAGCGGCGAGGGCGAACGAAGAGAACGTCGCCGCCGACATGGCCGACGAGTAACGGGCCCTGTGCCTGTCGGGGCTGTGCTCGACGACATAGATAGTGGCGCCCGCGTATTCTCCGCCGGCGGAAAAGCCCTGCAAACACCGGGCAAGCACGAGCAGGACGGCAGCCCAAATACCGATCGTCTCGTGGCTTGGGATGAGGCCGATTGCGGCCGTAGACCCGGACATGAGCAGGACGGTCAGCACCAGGATATTTTTACGCCCAAGACGGTCGCCCAGGCGTCCGAAGAAGATCCCGCCCAAGGGCCGCAGCGCGAAGGCTACCGCGAACACGGCGAACGTCTCCAGCAGACCGGTGACCGGATCCTTGGATGCGAAGAAGGTCGCGGCAATGTGTGTTGCCATGTAGCCGTAGATGGCAAAGTCAAACCACTCCACCACGGTGCCGGCAAAAGAGGCCCTCACCACCTTACGCAGGCGCTCCGGACTCACCTTCTCCAGCGAATTGTCTGCAAGATCGCGTTCCATGTTGTCTCCGTTCAGGGGATGGCGCCAAGACCGCGAGGTGTTTCACTTTCAGCCCAGCCACTGTGGCAATGCGGCGCATATATGATCCAGATCACCGTTGGTCATACAACAACCTATTTCCTCTGGTAGCAACAAGTCAAGGATTACGCCATGACTCTTCCTGTCAGCCCGCCCAAGCCAGGGACCGCCACCAACTCACACCTTGAAGTACTTCGCCTCCGGGTGGTGGAACACAAACGCGTCGGTGGACTGTTCGGGGTGCAGCATCAGCTCATCGCTGAGGACCACGCCCATGCGCTCCGGCTTCAGCAGCTCCACCACCTTTCGGCGGTCCTCCATGTCCGGGCACGCCGGGTAGCCGAGCGAGAACCGTGCACCGCGGTAGTCGAGCTTGAACAGCCCTGTCTTGTCCTTCGGCTCCTCGGCCGCGAATCCCAGCTCCGAGCGGATACGCGCATGCCAGAACTCAGCGAGCGCCTCGGTGAGCTGCATGACCAGGCCGTTGAGCTCGTAGTAGTCGCGGTAGTGGTTCCCCTTGAACAGCTCGGAAGTCACCTCATCGATCTTCKAACCGGCGGTGACCAGCTGCACAGGCAGGACGTCCACCTGCCCCGATTCGCGGGAGCGGACGAAGTCGGCGAGGCACAGGTGCCGGTCGCGGCGCTGGCGCGGGAAGTCGAAACGCAGCCGCTCGGTGCCGATCTGACCGCCTGAGCCGCCGTCGGGGGCGAGCAGTCCCGCGGTGCCGAGGACGCCGTCGCGGTCCTCCCCGTGGTGCAGCACCACCACCTGTTCCCCTTCGGAGACCACCGGGAAATAGCCGTACGCGACGGACGCGTCAAGCATTCCCTCGCCGAGGATGCGGTCCAGCCAGTACCGCAGGCGCGGGCGGCCCTCGCGTTCCACCAGTTCCTCATAGGAGGCGCCGTCCTCGCCGCGACCGGGCTTGAGCCCCCACTGCCCCATGAAGGTGGCGCGTTCGTCGAGGAAGGTAGCGTAGTCGTGGAGTGCGACGCCGCGCACAATGCGCGTACCCCAGAACGGCGGCGAAGGCACGTGATTGTCGGCGGCGACGTCGGACCGGCCGGGCATCGCCTCCGGCTCGGTCACCGTGAACTTCGGGCCGCCTTTATGGATCCGCTTCTTCAGCGGCGGAAGGCCGACGGCGGCCGGGTCGGCGCCGCGGGCCACCTGCACCAGGGGCTCCATGAGTGCCAGGCCCTCAAAGGCGTCCTTGGCGTACCGGACGGTTCCTTCAAACTGCTCCGCGAGGTCCTGCTCCACGTAGGCGCGGGTCAKGGCTGCGCCGCCGAGGATGATTGGCCATTTCTTCGCGAGTCCCCGGGACTGGAGTTCGGCGAGGTTTTCCTTCATCACCACGGTGGACTTCACCAGCAGGCMGGACATGCCGATTACGTCGGCGTTGTGCTCCTCGGCTGCGGCCATAATCTCGGCGATCCCCTGCTTGATGCCGATGTTGATCACTTTGTACCCGTTGTTGGTGAGGATGATGTCCACCAGGTTCTTGCCGATGTCGTGCACGTCGCCGCGCACGGTGGCGATCACCATGGTGCCCTTGCCGGAGGAATCCGACTTCTCCATGTGCGGCTCGAGCAGGGCAACCGCATTCTTCATCACCTCGGCGGACTGCAGCACGAAGGGCAGCTGCATCTCGCCGGCGCCGAAGCGTTCGCCAACCACCTTCATGCCTTCGAGCAGCTGGTCGTTGATGATGCCCAGCGGGGTCATGCCTTCGGCGCGCGCCAGGTCGAGGTCCTCTTCGAGGCCCTTGCCTTCGCCGTCGATGATGCGCCGCTGCAGGCGTTCGCCGGTGGGCAGCGCGGCGAGTTCAGCGGCGCGCTGGTCCTTGAGCGCTGCGGTGTCGACGCCGGCGAACAGGTCCAGCATGCTGTTCAGGGGGTCGTACGTGACATTGCCGTCGGCGTCGTATTCGCGGCGGTCCCAGATGAGGTCCAGCGCCACCTTGCGCTGCTCTTCCGGCAGCGACGCGAGCGGCACGATCTTGGCGGCGTCAATGATGCCGCTGGTCAGGCCCGCCTGCACGGCCTCGTGCAGGAACACCGAGTTCAGGGCCATGCGCGCTGCCGGGTTCAGGCCAAAGGACACGTTGGAGACGCCGAGAGTGGTCTGGATGCCGGGATATTTCGTGGTGATCTGGCGGATGGCCTCGATCGTTTCGATGCCGTCCCGGCGGGTTTCTTCCTGGCCGGTGGCGATGGGGAAGGTCAGGGCGTCGACGATGATGTCCTCGACGCGCATGCCCCATTCGCCCACCAGGGCGTCGACGAGGCGCGAGGCGATGGCCACCTTTCCCTCGGTTGTGCGTGCCTGGCCGTGCTCGTCGATGGTCAGGGCGATCACGGCGGTGCCGTGTTCCTTCACGAGCGGCATGATGCGCGCGAAGCGGCTGTMCGGGCCGTCACCGTCCTCGTAGTTGACGGAGTTGACCACCGGGCGTCCGCCGATAAGTTCGAGCCCGGCCTGTAGGACGGGTGGTTCGGTGGAGTCGATGACCAACGGGAGGGTGGAGGCCGACGCGAAACGTGAGACGACCTCCTTGATGTCGGCCACGCCATCGCGCCCCACGTAGTCAATGCAGACGTCGAGCAGGTGCGCGCCGACGCGGACCTGCTCGCGGGCGATATCGACACAGTCTTCCCAACGCTCGTCGAGCATCGCCTGGCGGAACGCCTTCGAACCGTTCGCGTTGGTGCGCTCGCCAATGGCGAGGTACGCAGACTCCTGGTCGAAATTCACATGATGGTAGAGGGAAGCGATGCCGGCTTCACGCTCGGTGGGAACGCGGCTGCCGTCAGCGCCCCTCCCGCCGCTGGTGACAGCGACGCTGGCGCGCAAGGGCGCAAGACGCTCGACGACGGCGGCCATGTGCTCCGGCGTCGTACCGCAACATCCGCCCACGAGGCCCAGACCGAATTCCCGCACGAACTSCTCGTGCGCGGTGGCGAGTTCGGTGGGTGAGAGCGGGTAGTGCGCGCCGTTGGCACCAAGGACGGGCAGGCCGGCGTTGGGCATGCAGGCGATGGATACGGTGGACTGCTTGGAGAGGTGGCGCAGGTGCTCGCTCATCTCATCCGGCCCGGTGGCGCAGTTGAGGCCGATGGCGTCGACGCCGAGCGGTTCGAGGGCGGTGAKCGCGGCGCCGATCTCGGAGCCCATCAACATGGTTCCGGTGGTTTCGACGGTCACCTCGACGAAGATCGGGAGCCGGATGCCGCGGGTGACGATCGCCTGCTTGCAGCCGTTGACCGCGGCTTTGGTCTGCAGGAGGTCCTGGCTGGTCTCGATGAGGAAGGCGTCCGCTCCCCCGTCGATGAGTCCCTCGGCCTGCAGGGCGAAKGTCTGCTTGAGGTAGTCGTAGCTGGTGTGGCCGAGGCTAGGGAGCTTGGTGCCCGGGCCCATCGAGCCCAGGACCCACCGCATCCGTCCGTCTGTTTTTTCTGCCGCTTCGGCACGGTCCCGGGCGATCTCCGCGCCCTTCCGGGCGAGCTCTTCGATCCGGTCGTCGATGCCGTAGTCGGAGAGGTTGGACCAGTTCGCGCCGAAGGTGTTGGTTTCGACCGCATCGATACCCACGGCGAAGTACGCGTCATGAATGTCCGCGAGGACATCCGGACGCGTGGCATTGAGGATCTCGTTGCAGCCTTCAAGGCCCAGGAAGTCGTCCTCGAGCGACAGCTCACGCCCCTGCAGCATGGTTCCCATCGCCCCATCGGMAATGACGACCCGGTGGTTCACGGCATCCAGCAGCTCCTGCGAACGGACGGGGCGGGGGACGGACTCAATATCAAGCGCAAAACGAGGCATCTAAACAGACTAYGGGCGGGGCAGTATGCAGTGCGCTGTATTTCCATGTACTACGACGGCGGGGGTCGCCTTCCTGAGACCTTCGAGTCACGACACGGGCCCTGTCCCCCGGGAAGGGTCTCCCTTTCGTAGACTCGATGGAGATCCGACCCGTCTCTTCTGTAGAGACAAGCCCGCCACAGGAAGAGCCATCGATGAAGATTGTCGTTCTAGTAAAGGAGGTCCCCGACACCTACGGGGACCGAAAACTGAACCTGGAAACAGGCCTCGCCGACCGGGAAGCCAGTGAGGCAGTCATTGATGAGATCGGTGAGCGGGCCTTGGAACTGGCGCTGACGTACGCCGACGCGCACGAGGGCACTGAGGTGGCAGTCCTCTCCCTCGCTCCCGAGGGTGCGACGGCAACGATCCGCAAGGGGCTTGCCATGGGCGCGGGGAGCGCCATCCACATCTCGGATGAGGCGCTCCGGGGGGCGGATCTTGGACTTACCGCCKAAACCCTCGCAGCAGCGATCCCACGCGCCGGGTTTGACCTCGTGATCACCGGCAACGTCTCCACCGACGKATCCGGCGGGATGATTCCCGCGATGCTCGCAGAATTGCTTGACGTGCCGCACGCTACCGGCCTCAGCTCCGTGGAAATCAGCGACGGCGCCGTGTCGGGCACCAGGCCCGTTGAATCCGGCGTGCAGAAGGTGTCAGCGGACCTGCCCGCGGTGATTTCCATTACGGAGGCACTTCCCGGTGCACGCTTCCCGAACTTTAAAGGAATCATGGCCGCGAAGAAGAAACCCCTTGAGGTGCTTACCCTCGCAGACCTCGGGATCACGGCCGACAACCCGGAGGCGGCGCGTTCGATCATGCTGACCATTGCAGAGAAGCCCCCGCACGCGGCGGGCGTAAAGATCATTGACGAGGGTKACGCCGGCGAGAAGCTCGCTGACTTCCTTGTCGAAAACCGACTGGCTTAGGGAGAAACKACATGACTGAATTCCCTCCTGACGCTATCCTCGTCGTCGTCGAAACCCTGGCAACCGGTGAACTCGAGAAGGCAGCACCYGGGCTGTTCGGCGCTGCCGCTGCGGTCGGCACGCCCATCGCCTTGGTTCTTGCCGCACCCGGCGCCGGCAGCGCCGCCGCCGCGGAGGCCGCCGTCCTGGGTGCCACGCACGTACTGATCGCCGAGACCCCGGATCCTTCCGTGCTCGGGCTGACGGGCGTTGACGCCCTTGCCGCCGCCGCGGAGCAGGTGCAGCCGGACGCGATCCTGATTTCGCATTCTCTGAACGGGCGCGACCTTGCCGGCCGCTACGCTGCCCGCACGCGTGCAGCGGTTTCCGCCGATGCGGTCGGTGTGTCCCGTGACGACGAGGGYGTCGTCGCCCACCACTCCGTCTACGGCGGTGCCTACAACGTAACGTCGACGTCCACGTTCGGGGCGCCGGTAATCACGGTTCGCCAGGGCTCCATCGATGCGCGGGCTGCGGCTCAGCCGGAAGCCTCGGAGGCCTTGGCCGTGACGCGCTCCGAGAAGCCGGGCGCGCGGATCGACTCGTTCGAGGAGGCGGTTGCCGCCACCTCGCGGCCGGAGCTGCGTGGTGCCGCGAAGGTTGTCGCGGGTGGTCGCGGCCTCGGGTCGAAGGAACAGTTCGCACTGGTCGAACAGCTCGCCGATACGCTCGGGGCTGCCGTTGGCGCTTCGCGTGCCGCGGTGGATGCGGGCTACATCCCGCAGTCGCAGCAGGTTGGCCAGACCGGGGTTTCGGTGTCATCGCAGTTGTATATCGCGCTGGGCATCTCCGGMGCGATTCAGCACCGGGCCGGCATGCAGACCGCGAAGACGATCGTCGCCATCAACAAGGATTCAGACGCGCCGATCTTCGAGATCGCCGACTTTGGTGTGGTCKGCGACCTCTTCAAGGTTGTGCCCCAGCTCATTAGCGCGCTTGAGGCTCGGAAGAAGTAGTCATGGCAACTTTTTCTCGGTCTGTTCCGCGGGGCCTGCCGCGCGTCGAAGGTGGTGACCCCTGGCCTGCAGCCGGCCAGGCGCCCGCACGCATTGTGACGGCAGGAGCGGCCGCCCGGTCCGCGTCTGTTTCCGGGGCGGGATCGGTCACCGCCGCGCCGTCCGCCCCCGCACCCCCCGCTCCCGTCGCGCCCGCTGCCGTCGCGCCCGCTGCCGTTGCCCGGGAAACGGMACCGGCGGCATTGTCCGCTCCGGTCCCGGCAGTGAACGCCGGCGCCGCGGTGGCGCGGCCGCTTCGCCGCGGCCTGCCGCGTTTGCCGGGCGGCGAGCCTTGGCCGCCCGCGGGCGAGGCTCCGGTGTCAGTGGGGGCTCGGTCCGGGGCTCCCGCCGCAAGCGCCACGCCCGCGCCGGTCACAGAGGCTGCTGTGCCCGCGGCTGCGGCAGCAGTAGCGGCAGAGACGGCGACGGCGGCTGCAGTAGCGCCGGCATCGACGTCGACGTCGCTCCCAGCTGCTCCGGCCACCGCACCCGCCGCAGTGACGATGGGAACCACTTMGCTGCGTCGCGGGCTTCCCCGCGTCGCCGGTGGCGAACCGTGGCCGCCGGCTGGACTCGCTCCGGCGGTCGCGGCCGCCCCTGCGGCGCAGGCCGTTCCCGAATCCATTGCCCAGGCCCCTACCCCGGCCGCCCGTGTGGTGGAGGCCGTTGCCKAGGCGGAGCCCTCAGCAACGGCGAGTGCGCCCGCGGCMACAACCCCGCCGGCAGCGACGGCACAGCCCGTCGTCGTCGCTGAAAAGCCCGTGAGTCCAAAAACCGAGGCAAGGCTCTACGGTTCGCGTACCCGGGGCCAGTGGATCAAGCTCGTCGTGCTCCTCGCGGTCGGCGCCGTGGCCGCCGCAGGGATCCTTGTGCTCGCCGCGCGCGGCGTGACGACGCTGCCGGGCGTGCCGGAGTTCCTCGAGAGGTACCCGGGCGCATATCCCCTGCCCGACACGGTGGCGCCCGGCTTCCCCTGGTGGGCGCAGTGGGCGCACTTCCTGAATATCTTCCTGATGGTGCTCATCATTCGCTCCGGCTATCAGGTGCGCACTCAGCAGAAGCCGCCGGCGTTCTGGACGCCGAAGCGCGGTGGCAAGAAGATCAGCATCAACCTGTGGCTGCACCAGTCACTCGACATCTTGTGGCTGGTMAACGGACTCATCTTTGTGGTGCTGCTGTTTGCCTCGGGACGCTGGATGCGAATCGTCCCGACTAGCTGGGAGGCGGTCCCGAACGCACTCTCCGCGCTCCTGCAGTACATGACCCTCGACTGGCCCGTTGAGAGCGGCTGGGTGAACTACAACAGCCTGCAGCAGATCATGTACTTCCTCGTGGTGTTCATCGCGGCCCCGCTCGCGGCGATCACGGGTGTGCGCATGAGCGAGTTCTGGCCGAAGGACGCGAATAGGCTGAATAGGATCTACCCGGTGGAGGTCGCGCGTGCCATTCACTTCCCCACCATGCTGTTTTTTGTGCTGTTCATTCTCATCCACGTGTTCCTAGTGTTTGCGACCGGCGCGCTGCGCAACCTGAACCACATGTTCGGCGGCACCGACGTGGTGAACTGGGTCGGATTCTGGCTCTTCGCGGCCGCAATCGCCATCACTGCGGCCGGGTGGTATGCCGCCCGACCGCTCATAATCGCGCCAATCGCGAAGCTGTTCGGTCAGGTAAGCAGCCGCTAGGTTTCACCGGGCCGAATTGCCCCTTCAGGTGCCCAGTAG
Source organism: Arthrobacter sp. 10T413_2 (assembly GCF_056394205.1). NCBI lineage: Bacteria > Bacillati > Actinomycetota > Actinomycetes > Micrococcales > Micrococcaceae > Arthrobacter > Arthrobacter sp. 10T413_2. The sequence goes on from NZ_JBFTHK010000003.1 coordinate 57,631, forward strand.
ACGGCGTTCGTGGGCGAAGGCGACCAGCTGCAGCCGGGTTCGGAGCTCCAGCTTGTCCAGCACGCTGCGCAGGTGGGTTTTGATGGTTGCTTCGGAAACGAACAAGCTCTCCGCCATTTCGCCATTGCTGAGGCCTTTGGCCGCGAGCAGGAAGACGTCCCGCTCCCGCGCGGAGAGGACGTTGAGGACCGACAGGTCCGGGCCCGTCGCGGGAGCACTGCGGGCCGCATGTTCAAACAGAGAGTGGATGGATCCTGGCGCTATGACCGAATACCCGGAGTGAACAGTGCGGATGGCTGCCAGGAGGAACTCCGGTTCCGCGCTCTTGAGGAGATACCCGCTGGCCCCGGCCTGCACCGCCTGAACCACGGCCTGATCCCGGTTAAAGGTGGTCAATGCGATAATTTTTGGCTTGTCGGTGCCGGCCGCATCCGCGCGCTGCACAATCCGCTGGGTGGCCTCGACGCCATCCATGACCGGCATACGCAGGTCCATCAGCATGACGTCCGGACGACGTTCGCTTGCCAGGGCTATTGCCTGTTCTCCATCGTTCGCCTCTCCGGAGAGTTCCATGTCCTCCTGGCTCTCTATGAGCATGCGGATTCCTGCACGGAAGAGAGGCTGGTCATCCACCAGGGCGACGGTGATGAGCGCCCCCGCATCAGCCACGGTCGTGCACTTCCAGGGCAGTCGCTGCTTGCTGTGGCAGTCCGATTGCGGCGAGCACCGGTTGGGCTTCCGCATCCGCGATTTCCGTGAGGGAGCCCCCGGCTTCATCGCAAGCTTTATCGTCCGCTTCMCTCGCTTCCCGGGTTMCGTAGGGGACGAAGACCGTCACACGGAAGTGTTCGCCGTCCGGGCCGGCCGTCAGCCAGCCGCCGGCCAGATGGGCGCGTTCGCGCATGCCGGGAAGTCCCCGCCCGACCCGGGAGGAGGACGGATCGCCGGCGCCTGCTTGGCCGGGGTCTAGCGCCGAGGCCACGTGCAGGGTCAGACCCGGGCCGCTCCAGTCAAAGTGGARCCGCACGTCCGTGCCGCGCCCGCCATGTTTGAGCGCATTGGTCAGGCATTCMTGGACGATCCGGTAKACCGCCATCTGCTGGCCAGTTGAAAGTTTCACGGATGTCCCGGATTMGCTGCGGTGCACCTTCAAACTACCGCGCTGCATCCCTTCGATKAGAGCCGGAATGTCGCTAAGTCGCGGCTGCGGCGTCACCATGCCGTCATCACGGACTCCCTCGATGACGCGTTGGGCGTCCACCAATGCGCTGCGGGCTGACCGGGCGATGGTGTCCAGGGCGTTGAGGACAGCTTTGGGCTGGTCCTTGCTCAGGTATCGGGTTCCGTCGGCTTGGGCGGCGATGACTGCCAGGGAATGGGCGAGGACGTCGTGCAGGTCCCGGGCGATGCGCGTCCGTTCCTGCTCCACAATCAGGTCGATCTCGGTTTCCTTCAGGCTGCTCTGCGCCAGTTCCCGTGCCCGGAACAGGCTGCCCCGTTCCTGGTACAGCGCCAACAGAAGTCCGACGGCGGCGCAGGATCCTGCTATCAACAGGAGGAGTCCAAATAGCTGCCAGCCGTAGTCCTGAAGCATCCAGCGGTCGCCGGCGTACGCAGGAGGATACCAGCCGACGCCGTTTCCGTACCTCCACGAGAGCATCAGGAACGCCATGATGGCAGCGGCGACCATGTTCGCGCCMKCAGCAATATAGCGCAGCCGCTGCGGCGCGGTCCACAAGATGAAGCCAAGAGCAACAAAGGAGCCCAGATAGATGGCCCAGTGATTGGAAGCCATCGGCGGCAGGGCATGACTTAGCTGTCCKGCAAGGAGTGCACCCGTGAACCCGAGGGACACGAGCGGCTTCCAAGAGGCTGTCGCAATGGCCAAGGTCATCAGCACCAGGGGCCAAGTTCCAGGCCAGCTGTCCAAACCCGTGTTGCTCACCMCGTACCCACCGGTCGGGCCCATTCGGCCGGCCTCGGCCACACACCACAGGGAGAAGAAGATGACGGCCGCCACGAGGGCGCCCCCACGCCGGACATATTTCAGAACTGGTTCCATGCCAGTCACCATATCCACGGCAATCACGCGCTTCTCTGCATTTGGCTGAGATCTCAACCTAAAAGCCAGAGGATTCATTCTTTKAGCCAGAAACTAGCTGCTACCGGCCACGCGGTACTTCCGTTCTGCGGTGAAAGGGGAGGAGCATTCGGGCCAGTGCTGAGAGACCTCCGGGCTGACGGCGTATCCACGGCAGAAGAGCTCGAGCGCCTGCTCGCCCTCGGCGCTCGGCGCAGAGACGTCGACCAGGAATCAGGCGTTCAGCAGTTTCAATGCCCGCATCACGAGGATTCCACCGGTAACTCGGGCGTCCGTCCCCATTCGGCCCAGGAGCCGTCGTAGACCCGGACGTCCTCACGTACCAGCAGATAGGTGAGCGCGAACCACGCCGTGCAGGCTCGGATTCCGATAGTGCAGTACGGGATCACCTCGCGTACGCCCGCGGGGTCTAGCGGCGCAAATATCTCCCGCAATTCTTCGACGTTTCGGAACGCCCCGCCGTCGTMGCGCAAGGCGTCGATCGACAAGTGAACGGCCGAGGGAATGTGGCCGGCGCGGCCTCCTGGTTCGAGTCCACCTGACGGCCAGAACCGCTCGCCCTGGAATTCGAGATCACTGCGCACATCCAGAATCGTGACCGAGGGGTCATCAATCGCGCTCTGCACCCGCGTCCGATCGGCACGGAGCCGTTCATCCTGGCCGGGCAGACGGTAGTCGGTCGTAGCCGGTGCGGGCACCTGGGTGGTCCACGGACGTCCGGCCTCTTGCCACGTGTCTCGAGAGCAGTCGAGAATCCGGRCGTCGGTATGGCCGTAGAGCTTCATGAGCCAGAAGCCCATTGCCGGTCCATAGCCATAAAAAACCACTGTTGAGTCCGGGGCAATCCCGGAACCGGCGATCAGCTTTTGGACAGCGGCCGTGTCGAAGAGCTGGTAGTTGCCGTCCTTCAGGTCCCGGTAGACGTTCCACAGCACAGCACCCTCAATGTGCCCGCGGTCATAAGCCGTCGCATTCACGTCGATCTCAATCACGCGAAGCCCTGGATCGTGCAGATGCTCCTCAAGCCATGGCGCATCGACGAGCACATCGCCCCCGGYATCGCCCGTATCGTACATCTCCGGACCTCCTGAAGTGCGTCAATGAACGGGACGGACCCCGCTCTTCGCTGAGAATCCGCACATTACTCCKCCTCCCGTCAATCCGGTACGGGCAGCTGCAAAGACGCTGGCTGCCGGGCTGCAACTATGTGACCAGCGCGACCGGCAACCGGCTCCGCCAGCCCCTTCACAAGCTCATCCGGCTCTCGATTACTCTCGCGCGGCGGCGTGGACCTGCTTGACGGGTTTTGTGGCGGGCATGCCGATGACGGCGGCGACGGTGAGTACAGCGGCGATCAAGACGGCCAGGAAGACGGCGGAGGAGGCCGCGACGACCGTTTGGGGGTCCGTGTCGCCGTGCGGGGTACCGGCGTAGACCGCATTCGCTATCGCCCCGAAAACGGCGACGCCGATGGAGCTGCCGATCKACCGCGCGAACAGGTTGGTGCCGGTGACCACACCGCGCTCGTTCCATTCGACGCTCGATTGGGCGGCGATGAGGGTCGGGGTCGCGACGAGCCCGAGTCCCAGCCCGACGATGAAGMAAMTGCCCGCGACCAGCCCAATGCTGGRGACGGAGGCGGTGAGGGCAAGGACTGCAGTGCCGATGACGGTGACCGTGATGCCGATCAGGGCCGTGTTCCGGAACCCGATCCGAAGATACAGACGGCCCGATTGGGACGCGCTGATCGGCCAGCCGATCGTCAGCGCCGCGAGGGCGAGCCCGGCCAGGATCGGGGAGGTGGAGAGTGCTCCTTCCAGGAACGTGGGAACGTACGAGGTGAGGCCAAGCATGACCGCTCCGACGCCGAAGGCGATCATCGCCGTCGTCGCCAGCAGCCGCCGGGACACCACCCACGGCGGCAGGACCGGCTCCGCCGCTCTCCGTTCAACCAGGATGAACGCGGCGAACAAGAGGGCGCCGCCCGCGAACACTGCAATGCTGATGGCGGAATCCCAGGCCCAGGCCTGGCCGCCCTCGAGGGCCCCGAGAATGAGCAGGGTGAGCGAAACTGTGAGCAGCCCCGCCCCCAAATAGTCGACCCGGTGCTTTACGCGCTCGATATTCTCGTGGAACGACCGGACCAGCATCCACCCTGCCACCAAGCACAGCGGGATGTTCACGAGAAAGATGCCACGCCAGATGCCCAGTGCGGCAAACACTCCGCCGAGCGTGGGGCCAACCACCGAGGAAACGGCCCACACGCTCGCAAGGTAGCCTTGCACTTTTGCCCGCTCTGCCAGCGTGTAGATATCGCCGGCGATGGTGATGGCCATCGGCTGGACCGCTCCCGCGCCCAGGCCCTGCACCACGCGGAAGGCGATGAGGACCGGCATGCTCCAGGCAACGCCGCACAGGATCGAGCCGAGCAGGAACAGGCCGATTCCGATGAGCATGATCGGTTTGCGGCCGATGGTGTCGGAGAGCTTCGCGTAGACAGGTACTGACACGGCCTGCGCCAGCAGGTAGGCGGAGAAGAGCCACGGGAACGACGCAAACCCGCCGATGTCTTGCACGATCGACGGCACGGCCGTCGCCACCACKGTCGCATCGATCGCCACCAGACCCGTGGAGAGCATCAGGGCAATGAGGACAGGTCCGCGTTTGGAGCGGAAGCCGACTCCGTCGGCAGTCGATGTCGTCATGTGATCTCGTTCCCATCCGCGTGCAGGGCGCGTTGCGCGCAGAACCGGTTCCGGCCCCGACTGCATAACCTCGCCCTTCAGCGAATTAGTCCCGGATGTCCTTCCATAACGCTCCCGACCGGACCGCTCAAGCAGCTCGCCGACGTCGAGAAAGCGGCCATGATCAAGCGGACGACGGCGGGACCACCCGCCGTCGTCCGCTTGAGTTGGGTGCCAAAACGATCAAAATAGTTGAATAGCACTATCTCATCGAGGACTCCTCAACKAGACCGGAGAGGAACTGGAAATGGCTGACGACCTTGCAGACATGGTCAGCGTCCGGTACATGGTGAGCGACGTCGATGCCGCGATCGACTTCTACACGAAGCACCTCGGGTTCACCCTCAGGATGAGCGCCGCACCGGCGTTCGCCGATGTGGCACGCGGTCAGTTGCGGCTGTTGCTGAGCGGACCAGCGAGCTCGGCGGGCCGGCCCATGCCGGATGGTACGGTGCCTGCACCGGGAGGATGGAACCGCATCCACCTCATCGTGGGCGATATCGCCGCCGAAGTGGACCGGCTCCGTGCAGCCGGCCTCACGTTCCGAACGACATCGTCAAGGGCCCAGGCGGTMAGCAGATCCTTCTGGAGGATCCGTCCGGCAATGTGGTCGAGTTATTCCAACCCGCCGGCACCTAAACACGCCGCGGGCCGGGTAGATTCTGCCACCAAGCCGGCGACGGCGGGGCTCCCGCCGTCGCCGTCCGTTTGCGTGTGGTGCCGTTCACCTGGACAGTGCCGGCGCCCGAGTGGTTGTGACAATTTCGGCTTCGTCCGCGCTCACGATGACGCGAGCACCGCCGCCACCGCCACCTCCGCCGCCGCCGCCGCCCTCATTAGTCAGAACATCGCTAATTGCGTCCCAAGCGCGACTGGTGAGGTCCTCAGCCGCGTCCCATATACCCGATAGACCGAACGCAACTGCGTCAAACCCAGGACMCGCTGTCCTTGAGAGACCTGGMGTCTTGCCTTCTGCATCGCATTCGGCTGTAAATAGTGCGGCCCGTCCGTGCACCATTGCACGAATTCGATCGCTCTGACCAGACGCTAAACGTTCAGATGTAAAAACACCGGGCGCATACGCAACCGGCTCAAAAGAAATGTCAATCATTTTCTCTCCGTTGATCCCCAGATTCGGAGTTGTTTAACAGATGCGGAAGCATGAGCTCCGCATACGCGACATTCGCAGCATCAAAATTGAGCGCGKGAATAATCGGCACACAGGCGTATTTTCGGCAGGTCAGTCTCTGAGTTATCCCCCCATCATCGACTTTCACTCGTCATGGTCCTCGCAGGAGAAACGAAAGTCAACGGCCGTTAGTCCCGTGGGGTCCGTCGGCCCAGAGCGAAACGTCGCCCCGCCGCAGGGCTTAGAACTGAAACTGGGCCCCCGCTCCCCCGAACACCAAACGGATATCGGACCCGGCAGCGATGTTCAAGGAAGGATTGTGGTGGTTATGATTCGGTCATGCYGAACCCGCGATTGTCCCTCGCCMTAGAACGGATTGGCCCTGGAGACTGGGAGATATTCGAAAAGTTCGCGTCGGAGTTCCTCGCCGTCGAATATCCGGCCCTGCGGACGATGGCAGCTCCGAATGGAGACAAGGGCAGGGACGCCGAAATATTCACAATTGACGGTGTGCAGAGAGTTGCATTTCAGTACTCTGTGACAGCGAGTTGGAAGACAAAAATTACGAGTACGCTGGACACCCTCCAGAAGAATTGTCCTTCGGTCAGCACCATGATCTACATGACCAACCAGGTGATTGGTCCGACTGCCGATGAACTCAGGGAAGAGTCCCGACGTGATCGGAATATAACCGTAGATATCCGGGACCGGTCGTGGTTTGTGGACCGTKAGGCGTCCTATCCGCAACGACGAGTGGCAAGTGAAGAGCTGGCCAAGAGATTTGTCGATCCGCTCCTGTCCAAACGCGGGGTCATTGACAGAACAGCGACCTTGACAGCGGATGAGAGCAAGGTCGCCGTGCTGCATCTGGCACTCGACGACGAAGATCAGGCAACCGATCAGAGTCTTACCAAGAGCTGCTTCGATTCATTGGTCTTGGCGGCGCTTCACGATTCGAGCGCAGACAACAGGCTCAGCCTGGGCGAAATCCAGGACGGCGTCGCACTCCGCATGCCCGTGGGGAAGCGGGGGCAGGTCGATGCTCTGACCCTGAGCGCATTGAACCGCCTGTCTCGGAAGGGGCCCGTCAAACAACACAAATCAGCGTCCGGGTCTGAGGACACGTACCATCTCAGTTTTGAGGAGGCCAAGAGGATAAATGATCAGACCGCCGGGTTCCTTCTTKATGAAGCTGTTCTCGATGCGAAACTCACTGCGGCGATTCGAGCCCTCGAACTACCGGAGGCACTGAGCGACGCGCAGGTGGCGGACGTTTCTCGGCAACTACGCACAGTGCTGGAAGAAACACTCCTGGAACGAGGTGAGTCTTTTGCCGCAGCCGTGGAAACGGGAGATCCGTTCCAGCTCAGCCCCGTAGCCATAGCCGACAGAATTACGGCAAATGGCGGCATCAATGAGCTCAGTTCTGATGCCGCGGCCGCGGCCATTATGCATGTGTTGGAGCAGCGTTCGCCCCAAACACAGTCGCATCTTCGGCGACTAGCTGACGCATACACGCTTTTCGCGTTCCTGAAACAAACCCCGGACGTGCAGAAGGTCATGCTCAACGTCTTCAGTGAAGGCGACATATGGATGGACACCACCGCGATCCTGCCGCTTATTGGCKAGAGCCTGGTGGACGATCCGGAAGAGCGTCACTTTACGATCTTGATGCGAGCAGCGGCAGACGCCGKGTTGCTTCTATTCGCAACGGACGGAGTCGTGGAAGAAGTTGAAAGACACCTCAACCTGGCCGTGGCTTATGGTCACAACAGAACGTCGCCGTGGACCGGAAGGGTCCCGTTCCTCTACTCGGCCTTCGTGCTCTCGGGCCGGCCAGAGAGTGAATTCCTGGACTGGCAAAGGAACATCTGCGGACRCGAACAGCCGTTGCAGGACGTCAGCGACTACCTCGCCGACGAATTCTGTATCGAGACCAAGAGTCTCCTGGAGTACTCCGAAGCCGCATCGCTCGAACTTCGTGGCGCCGTTCAGGAACTATGGAATGAGACTCACGAGAGAAGGCGTCAACGGGGTGACTACGGAGCCGAGCAAGGGACGCGGTCCCGGCTGGTTGCCCACGACGTTGAAAACTCAGTCGGCGTCATCGAGTATCGACGGACGATTGGACCGTCACCTATGGGCTACCTCGCATGGTGGCTGACGTTCGATGGAACAGCAATGAAAATGAAGGACCACCTGCGGGAACGCCTTGGCCCTCAAGCGCCCGCGTCGCCCGTATTGAGCCCGGATTTCCTCACTCAATTGCTTCGCTTAGGCCCCCTCCGCACTGCCATCGAGCAGGATCTGAGAGTGCAGTTACCCCTACTCACGGATATGAGCGTCAATCACTACGCTCCGCAGGCTCTGCTCGATTTAGCACGGGAAACGAGAGAAAAGTCGTCGAGTCAGAATGAACGGGTAGTGCGTCGCGAAGTCCGCGACGCGGTGAACCGTGCCAGGCAGCAGATGGGTCCAGCGGCGATAGGCGGCGTTCGAGCAATGGAGGATCGAATTTCAGCTTCCATCAAACGCCAGTCACCGGGATGACTCCGACCGGCGGGCACATATAACCAGCAGATGAGACGGCGGCCGCACTTCAGAACAGGGAACGGCACGGACTGCGGAACATCGTCGAAGACCTCCCCACGCACAAAGCGGAAGGCGGCAGGACCTCCCGCTGTTGCCCTCGGCGCGGCGCCGAAAAATGCCAACGACACAAGCGCACAGTAAGAATATGAAATCACTACTCAGCGATGAAGTCGTCGCCGTACGTGGCGTCCTCACCGATACACACCCGGTCGATTTCCATGCCCTTGGGCTCACCGGCGCAATCGACCGTCTGACCCTTCCCCTCCGCGCACGCGGCACCGTGGTGCATCTGGAGACTCCGCACCACAGGATGGAAGTAGACCGACAGTCCGCAACTCTTCTGTACCGGGCAGCGCAGGAGCTCCTCAGCAATGTCTATAAATTCGCCCAGGCATCAGCTGTGACGGTCCGGCTGGGCTGCGTCACCCACGGCATGACCCACGGCGTTCAGCTCAAAGTGACCGACGACGGCGGTGGTTTCGACGCGCCGGCAGCCATGGTTGGCCGGCACACCGGCATGGGACTACGCCTCATGCGCCTGGCGGTGGACCTTGCTGGCGGAGAGGTGATCATCGATTCGTCCGCCGCCGCGGGAACCTGTGTGACGATAACTCTGCCCCTGGACTAGGGCCGGCCCCCTTTGCCAGTCGTAGCCCACACGGAGTCCTGATTGCCTCAGGTCCGGGCCTCTGCGGGGCCGGCGTCCGCGTCGGCGTTCGGGCCGCTGGTACGCTGCACTTTCACGGACGGCACCGGCTCCTCATCGGCCGGCCGCAAAAAGTGCCAGGCCGCCAGCCCCGCGGTCACCGCGACGGCCACCGCCCCGGCAATCACCCAGGCTTTCCCGGAAGCCGTCCGCCTCGACTTCGCCCGGCCGGGGGCCGTGACTGCCGGGGCAACATCAGGTGCGATCCGCTTCAGACCCTCGTGAACACGGGGAGTGAGAGTTTCCACTTCGCTGGCGAGCTCGTCAGCGAGCCGCCGCAGACCGGTCTGGATCCTCGGGGACGCAGAGTCAACTCCGCTATCGAGCCCTGCGATCAGTTTCTGCAATGCCGCTTCGACCCCGGGAGTGGCCCACTCCGTCCCCTTCGTGAGCTGAGACATGAKGTTCTCTGAAAGGTGGCGGACCTGGTCGGCCCGAACTGGGGGTGTTGCAGTGCGCATAAGTGCCTCCTCGGTGAGATGGATTCCCCTAGCCTACGGCGGCCGTCGCCGTCGAAACAGGTTCTCCCGGCGGCAGCCATCAAGCCGCTGACCCTCAGTGCCAGCTGCGCCCGACGTCGGGCGTCGCGGCGGACGGAATCACGCACCAGCGGGCACTGGGACGCTGGGACGTCGTCGGTTCTTCGCCCACCACGCACCGCGGAGCCTGGGAAATCGGCCCGTAAAATGGGTCCATGGTGAAATCAGCTCCGCGGTTCGCGGGATGAAGAGCGCTGGTGGCCGTCTGCTGGCCGGACTTGAGCTCGACCGCGCAGCGCCTGTGCCTTTGCACCAGCAGCTGTACGCGCAACTGCGCACCCAGATCCTGACGGGTTCGATGTCGAGCGGAACCCGCTTGCCCTCGACCCGCACACTCGTCACCGAGTTGGGAGTATCGCGGATCACGGTMGTGTCTGCGTTCGAGCAACTCACCGCTGAGGGCTTCCTGCGCTCACGCGCGGGAGACGGCACGTACGTCGAMACCCTGTGGAGCGATGCCGMCCCGCGGCGGCAGATGTCCCGGCCGCCGCTGTCCGAACGCGGAGCCGCCACCTCTTCGCGGGGCACCGACCTGTTCAGCGAGGCGCCGCACACGTGGGCGCCGGCCGAAACCGAATMGTTTGTTGCCAGCCAGGTTGCGTCCTCTGCTTTCCCAGCGGCGACCTGGAAGCGCCTGCTGGGGCGCCATGCCGGGCGCACCGATCCCCTCGCGATCGGCTAYAGCGATCCGCACGGCCACCGCCCACTGCGCGAGGCCATCGCGGACTACCTCAACGATGTAAGGGGTCTGGCGTGCACGGCGGACCAGGTCGTCATCACCTCCGGTGCACAGCAGGCGTTCAACGTGCTGGCGGTTCTCCTGCTCGACGCCGGCGACCCCGTCGTCGTCGAGGACCCGGGGCACATCTCCGGACGACTCGCCTTCCAGTCCCAGGGCTGTCCTGTCCGAGGCGTCCCCGTCGACGACGAGGGAGCGGTCCTCCCTGACGATGACAACGGCGCGGCTCCGGCACGCCTGGCCTGTTTGACCCCCGCGCGCCAGCATCCGCTCGGCGTTGCGATGAGCCCGGCGCGAAGGGCGGAGTGGATTGCGTGGGCGMAACKACACGGGAACTGGATCGTCGAGGACGACTGCGACAGCGAGTTGCGCTACCGCGGGAAATTCCTCCCAACGCTGTTCGGGCTCGATTTGAGCAGGCAGGTGATCACCGTGGGCTCCTTCAGCAAGGTGCTCGCGCCATCGATCCGCCTCGGATACTGCGTGTTGCCGGAGGACCTGGTGAAGCCGTTCGCATCCGCATCATCGGTCATCGGGCGCCCGCCCGCGATGGTGCTTCAGATGGCACTCACGGATTTCCTGTCGGAAGGGCATCTGCACGCCCACCTTCGCCGCACCCGGCGTCTGTACGCGGCACGCCAGGACTCCCTGCTCGAATCAATCGATCATCAGTTGAGCCACCGGATTGAAGCCGCCCCGGTCGACGCTGGCCTGCACGTCATGGGCTGGCTCCGTGAACCGGTCGACGATATCGAGGTAGCGCGGGGACTGGCCGTGGTCGGGGTGTACACCTACCCCCTCGGCGAGTACCGGCTCACCCGAGAGCTCCCCCCGGCGCTGCTGATCGGGTTCGCCGGCACCGCGGAGGAGCACATGGCCCAGGCTGTCGGCAGGATGGCCGCCGCATGGGACCGATGGGAGCGCGTCACCGCAGGTTCCTGAATGGACTTAACGGCCACGGCCATAATGGATCTTTTTCGTGATCCATTACCGGCGTACAAATGATGAGTGACATTCGCCACCACCCCTGACACGCCTCCCGAGGAGCCAACGATGCCCCCTGCCGACGCCCAATTTCAGGCGCTCCTGAGATCCCGCCTCAACGAAGAGGAGGCCGGATCCCTGCCCCGCCTKACCAACGAGCTGGCCCGGACCCTGATCGAACGGATCGACCGCGCCCCTCTGTTCGCCCACGCCTACGCCCTCCTTGGCAACCTGACCTACGGCGGGTACGGGCCCGATGATGTGCTCGACTTCGCGCATCGGCATGGCCTGGCCGGCGCCTGCATCCACCTCCTCGACGGCGAGGAGCGGAGCCTGGGCAGGATGAGCGACGATCGGCTGCGCAAGTTCGCCGACCGCGCGCGCCGCCTGGGTCTGAGCATCCACCTCGAGATCAGCACCACCCTGCGGGCGGACGTGGACGAGGTGGTCCGGATCGCGGGCGTCCTCGGCGTCCAGCACATCCGCGTCTACTCGCGTTTCGAAGGCACGCTATCGGAGGTTACGACACTGATCGAGCAGGACCTGCRCCGGCTCGCCGTGCTCGCAGACGAGCACGATCTGCACTTCTCCTTCGAGCAGCACGAGGAACTGCGCTCCACCGAGATCGCCGCATTGCTGCGCCAGGTTTCCCATCCGCGCCTGCATGCCATGTTCGATTTCGGGAACATGATTAATGCCTGTGAGCGTCCGATGGATGCCCTCTCCGCGCTCGCGCCGCACATCCTGCAAGCGCACCTGAAAGGGGTTCATGTTCTCCCCGAGGGGGACGGATATGGTCACCGCGGCGTGCTGCAAGGAAGTCCTGAGGACGACTTGCCCGGTGCGCGGATGCTCTTCGAGCTCCTGATGCTCGGTGAGGACGAGGCCCAGGTCATCGCCCTGGCCCTCGAACAGGAAAACCTCTACTACGCTCCCGCCTTCCGCCACGCCGKCGAGGGCGAGGACCCGTTCATTCCGTACCGCGATCTGAGCACTACCGGCATCCCGGCCGGATGGACCCGGGATGAGCTGCTCGCCGCAGAACCAGGCTGGGCCGACCACCAGGTGGCCTATGTGAAGGATCTGCTCGCCTCGCTGCGCAACATCGCCGTCGCGCAGCTCGACACAACGAACACTCTGGCAGGTGCACGATGACCACATTGACTAAGGCCCCCGGGAAGCCCACGAACCGCGTTGACTGGAGCAAATGGATCCGCTTCGCTCTGCTCGTCATGGCGGGCGGCACCATCTACAAGCTCGCCAACCTCAAGGACGCGTTCTACGTCCCCATGCAGGAGGCAATGGGCCTCAGCCACACTGAGATCGGTACGCTGCTGAGCGTCAACTCGATGGTCGCGACGGCGCTCTTCATCGTCGGCGGCTACCTCGCCGATCGCTTCTCCACGCGGATCCTCATCCCGCTCGGACTCGTCGGCAGCGGAGCCCTGGGCCTGTTCCTCAGCACCTTTCCAGGATTCAGCACGCTCCTMGTCCTGTTCGCGCTGCTCGCCGTGTGCTCGGACTGCCTGGTCTGGCCTGCATTGCTGAAGAGTATCCGCCAGCTTGGCGGTTCGAAGGAACAAGGGCGGCTCTTCGGCCTGCTTGAGGGCGGTCGCGGCGTCGTCGACACTGCCGTGGCCTTCTCCGCACTGGGAATCTTCGTTCTGCTCGGTTCGGGTACCGGCGGATTCCGTGCGGCCATAGCCTTCTACGCGATCGTTGACGTCGTCGTCGGCGTGCTGTTGTTCCTGCTGCTTCGCACCCAGACAAGCGAGCAGGCGAGCAAGCCTCCCGCGCCGAAGAAACAGAAGGCCGGCCTCGGCGAGATCTGGCGCGCGGCGAAGCAGCCGCAACTGTGGTGGGTGAGCTTCACCGTGTTCATGGTGTACGTCGTGTACTGCGGCCTCACGTATTTCATCCCCTATCTGACCTACGTCTACGGGCTGCCTGTCGCGCTGGTCGGCGCCTACGGCATCATCAACCAGTACGGCCTGAAAATCATCGGTGGCCCGATCGGCGGAGTCCTCGCGGACAAGGTGTTCAAGGGTGCGAGTCGGTACATCCGGTTGGCGTTCCTGTGCCTGATCCCGGTGGTGGCGGTGCTGCTGCTCCTCCCGGCCGATCCGAGCAGCCAGATCCCGGCGATGATCGTGACCCTGCTGTTCTCACTTATCGTCTTCACCATGCGGGGCGTTTTCTGGGCGCCGATGGACGAGGTCGGGATCCCGGAGGAGACCAGCGGCACCGCCTTCGGAATCGCATGCCTGGTCGGCTATGCACCAGGGATGTTCGCTTTCATCGTCTACGGGGCAATCCTCGATGCGAATCCGGGAGCCGGCGGCTACCACATCGTGTTCGTCGTGCTCGCGGCGCTCGCGCTCGTGGGAGCAGTCGTGTCCAGCGGGCTCGTGCGAGCCGCCCGGGCCCGACGGGCCGTGGCCGAGGTCTGATCGCCTACCAGACGCTAACGACGACGAACCCCCTGGAACTCCCGGGGGTTCGTCGTCAGGTGGTTTGGTGCCGACGTCGTTGGATCTTCGATACTTCTCGACCTCCACCGGAGGCCGCAGTGGCATGAACCTTGGCCCTCTTTTTATCCGTGAGAAGCGTTACAAATAAATACGGCCGCAGCCGGGAGTCAGCCACAGGCAGGTAAAGTTATCTGTTCGTAACATAACCTKACTGAAATGTGTTTGAAGATGCCTGCAGACTCCACTAAGGAAGACAAGCCGAAACAGCTCCTCGGGCTAAKCGGCACCCAGACTATTGGCTCGGCGTTGGCCGCGGTGACCTCGGCCTTCGTGGGGTCCTTCCTCGGCGTCGCCGGGACCCTTATCGGCGCCGCACTCGGCTCCATCGTTGCCACCGTGGGCGCCGCCCTCTATGCCCGAACACTCAGCTCGGCCGCCGCCGTGGCATTGAGGAAAATGCCCCAGCGACGCATAGGCGGACTGCCCGCTGACGGCGACGTGCTGGCCGCGAGCGCTCCGGTCGAGAGCGACGAACCTCGAGCCAAACGGCTGAGGAGGCAGTTCACCCCCAAGACCTGGATCAAGGTCGGGGCGGTCAGTGCTGCCGCATTCGTTATCGCGATGATCGGTGTCACTGCAGTCGAATTCRGAGCCAATAAGCCCATCTCCAGCCTTGTCTCGTCGACGTCAAGCACCGACGGCGGTGCGGCCGGGCCCACGACGACGCTGGGCACAGCATTGAGCGGCAATCCGACTGTCCCGGACAAAACGGACKCATCGACCAAGGACGTGAAGGAAGTGCCTGGGCAAGTCGCGCAAGTGCCTGGGCAAGTCGAGCAAGGCGCAAACAAAAAAGGTGGCCTGACCACGGACGGTACCCCCAGTGGCACGGACAACGGCTCGGCCGGAGCCGAAGTGCCGGGAGCCAGCCAACCAAGCGCCACCATGCCGGCGGACGTCGCCCCCGAAACCGGCCAGAGCCCGAACCCCGCCCCCTCGTCCGAACCGACCCCGCAGCCCGAGGTGTCCTCGGGTTCGAAAGTGGCCCAGCAACCCGCACCGTGATGGCGAAGTGATGGCGGGGCCGGGCGGCTATGTCGTGGCGGCTGACTCATCCGACGAGGACCGCCTGATTCCCAGCGGTCAGCCAGCGCCCTGGCCCTCGCGGGCCACCTCCTCCAGAATCCTGGCTGTCGGCGCTGCCGACATCAGCTGCCCTACCACCTCCGGTTTGTCCCACACCTGGCTGCGCAGCCGTTCCAGAAAGACGGTCGCAACGTCCTTGGTGTCGAAGTCGAGGAGCACGGCCACGCTGTTGTGGTCCTCTGTGTCCCGGAACACCCGGATAGATCGGGCGCCCGAGGCGGCGCGGCCTGCGGGATCGGTGTCGAAGACTTTCTTCCATGCCTCGTAGTCCCGGACCGGATAGCTAATCTGCAGGGTGAACATCGTCGTTCCTTCCCCCCGGGCTGCGGCAGGAACACGATGGGCCGTCCAGCGTCATCCCGGTAGGGCCGGAGAGCGGCCTTGAACCTGCACTACGCGCGGCCGCCTAATGTGAGCATCCGGTCCCTAGGCGGACGACGGCGGGACTTCCCGCCGTCGTCCGCGGGGCTGTGATAGGCGTGGGGACAGTGGCCTGAATAGCTCCGATCCGGCCTTTCAGGGTCACGTCGGAGGCAGGGGCGCAGGCCAATAGCCGGCACATCATTCGAACCTTTCATTGGACGGGGGGGAACATGGAGCGCCGATCCTACGCMGCGACGAACTGTGCCCAGTMAGGAAAGGGATCCACTGGTAATGGTGGCCCGGTCTCTCCGGGTCCGACGGCGCCGGCAAGTACGTCGAGCCAGTCGGGCGGTTCCGACTCCCGGCCTTCGCCCGCCTCGCCGAGGTACTGCGGCCAGTGCGGTGGTTCCCAGTCTTGTTGTTCGCTGGAATACGAGCGTCCCGCAGGTGAGATCCAGCCGGGTGGCTGGTCCCGGGTGGCGTCAACCGGCCTCCATGCTGTGGTGTGTCTGAGACGGTGGTGCCGTCGGCATGGCTGGCCCAGGTTGGTGATGCCGGTGCCGCCCCCCTCGGACCAGGCCAACACGTGATCCGCTTCGTTATCCAGAGAATGGTTATTGCAGCCCGGAAAAGGGCACCGGCCATCCCGAAGCCGCAACCATTGGCGCATCGCCTTCGGAAYCCGGTAGCTGGTCCGCCCGATCTCCAGCGGCGCTCCATTGCGCGGATCGGTCAGCACACGAAGGAACGATCCGGCACCATCCCCCACAAGCCGGCGGGCCATGCTCGGAGGAATGGGACCATACCCGTCCAGGGTGGCCGGTTCCGACGCGGCGCCCAAGAGAGACAGCGCCGGCACGGTCACCAGGACCTGCGCCTTGGGTGACGGAGTTCCTTCCGCCACCCCCGCCAGCAGCCAGTCAGCGGCGACGTCCGCACGGAGCTGGGTCAGGGTCCGGGATTCATTCGGCTCCTGCAGGGCACGCGCCGCCTCCGTGGCACGGGACCATACACCCGCCGCCACATCCGCAGTCAGATAGGCCGAGAGCCAGGCCATGCCGTCCCGGTCCGGCACATATTCCAACCGACGGTCCCCCACACCCTTGCGGTGGCGCACTTCGATGCTGACAGGATGATGCACCTMACGCCATCTGCGCGCTTTGGCCCGGAACCTGCCCGGCACCAGCTCGCCCGCCCGGCAGCCACGCGCGGCAAAGGGAGCTTCGGGGTCCAGGAAATGAGCCTCCAAAGCAGCCGCCGCGGCGGGGTCCAGGCCGGACGTTTCATCACACATCACCCGCGCGTGTTGCCAGGAAATGCTTCCTGCCTGCAGCGCAGACAGCGTGAGGGGCAACCGGGTGGTCAATTTGGCTGACTCAGCCAGGAGCGCAGCCGCCGATCTTTCACTCACGGTCAGGACACAGGCCACCTCTGCTGTCACCGCCATTTCCTGGGCGGTGCGCTCCTGCGGGGAAACGGCTGGGGCCGCCATGGCGGCGGCGGTGCGGGCATATCCGGCGGCGAAGTGCACTTTCAGCGCGGGAAGCCTGGCCTCCATGCGGCCCACCTCAGCCATGCCGTCCAGGCACGCGTCCGCTTCGTCCCGCAGATGGTCAGCGCCAATCGAGGCCACGTTCCCGGCCGCGTAACGGGCAAATGCAGCCATCGCAGCGAGGGAGGCCYCCATGGCCTCCAACGTCTCCGCAGCTGCTCTGCTTTCCACACTCACAGCATATGAGGAGGCACTGACAATAACGCCGGMGTCAGAGTTGCAGGTTAAGTCCGTCATCCAGGATCTGCCTGATCCCGAACTTCCCTACGGCGAACATCCGCGGATTGTCGTCGGAGTTGCTCAGCATGGCGGTGGACAGGATGAGAGCCCAACCGCGGGCCCTCACCCAGGTGTCCCCATCCACTGCGGAGCCAAAGGCGCGCATGAAGCGGCGTCGAGTGCCGGCGTCGAACATCAACCACCCCACCGCAAGATCGACAGCCGGGTCCCCTGCCCCGACATCGCCGAAATCGATGACGCCGGCCAGGGAGCCGTCGTCCGCCAGCAGGATGTTGCCGGGGTGGAGGTCCCCGTGGAGCATCATCGCCGGACCATCCCAGGCTTTGGCGGCACGGGCCTGCGCCCACACTGCTCTCAGCGCTGCCGCCTGCGGGTAGCGTTCGCGATCCCCGAGCCGTTCCACCAGCACAGCTTCACGGTCTGCCAGCGGCACGCCTCGGAAAGGATTCACCGGGACGTCGGTTTCGGCGGGTACGTGAAGGGACAGCAGGAAATCGGCCAGGCCTGTAGCCGCCGGCCCACGGCCTGCCGGGCCRACGTCGGCTGCAGCGGCTCCGGGGACCCACCGCACGATGCTCCACGGCCATGGAAAGTCCGACGTCGGCCTGCCGGCATGGACGGGGACAGGAACCGCAACCGGGGAGCGGCGAGCTATGTCGGGAACGTAGCGCTGCTCATGCAGTATCAGCGGAACGGCCTCCGCCCTGCGCGGCAGCCGGACKGCAAGTTCGTCGCCGAGCCGGAAGGTCGCGTTGTCCCAGCCGTTCGCAACCCGCGCCAAAAGACAATCGGCGAGGTCGGGCCGCTGGTCCCGGACGAGGCGCTGGACAACCGCGTTACTCACATCCACCGTGGCCGGCGGCATTCGCGTCATTCAGAAGTCCGCCTTCCATGTACCTGCAGTCCGGTCCCTTCCCTTCTCCGAATATAGTTCACGGCCCAAGAGCGGACGGGGCGCGGAACGGGGTCAGCGTCKATCGGGCTGAGGTGGCCGACGCGGACTTTCGCTTAAGCCCACGCCGGACAATGTCCCGACACGCTAATCAACCAAAGTTCGGTCAGTTTTGCGAAGCTGTATTGCACCACAGAGGTACGACGCGTCAAACCGCCCAGTCAGTGCCGGAGAAGTCTGCGAAACGTCTTGAGCCCGCCGGAGAAATGTTGCCTTCCAGCTAAACCTCCGCCGCCGGGGCCGCGAACTGCGCGGCGTACAGCGCGGCGTACGCCCCGCCCGTCGCCAGCAGCTCCGTGTGCGTCCCCTGCTCCACGATCTGGCCGGCTTCCATCACCAAGATGAGGTCGGCGTCGCGAATGGTGGACAAACGGTGTGCGATCACGAAGCTGGTCCGGTCGGACCGCAGCGCGCTCATCGCCTTCTGCACCAGCACCTCCGTGCGGGTGTCCACCGAGCTGGTGGCCTCGTCCAGGATCAGCACGGACGGGCGGGCCAGGAATGCCCGGGCGATGGTGAGCAGCTGCTTCTCACCAGCCGAGACGTTGCCGCCCTCGTCGTCGAGCACGGTGTCGTAGCCCTGCGGCAGGGACCGGACGAACCGGTCCACGTACGTCGCCCGCGCCGCCTCCACAATGTCCTCCTCCGACGCACCGGGCCGGCCGTAGGCGATGTTGTCCCGGATGGTCCCGCCGAACAGCCAGGTGTCCTGCAGGACCATGCCCATCCGCGAACGCAGCTCGTTACGCGTCATCGCGGTGACATCCACGCCGTCGAGCGTGATCCGCCCGGCATCGAGCTCGTAGAAGCGCATCATCAGGTTGACCAGGGTGGTTTTGCCCGCGCCGGTCGGGCCCACAATGGCGACGGTCTGGCCTGGCTCCGCGACCAGACTGAGCGAAGAGATCAGCGGCTTGTCCGGTGAGTAGGAGAACGAGACGTTCTCGAACACCAGCCGGCCGCGGCCGCCGTCGGGAGCCTCGCCGGGAACGGGATCCGGGCTCTGTTCCTCGGTGTCCAGCAGCTCAAAGACGCGCTCGGCGGAGGCCACGCCGGACTGCAGCAGGTTCGCCATGGACCCCAGCTGGGCCAGCGGCTGGGTGAACTGCCGGGAGTACTGGATGAACGCCTGGACGTCGCCGAGCTGCATCGCCCCGGCGGCCACCTGCAGCCCGCCCACCACGGCGATCCCCACATAGACGAGGTTCCCGATGAACGTCATGGCCGGCATGATCAGCCCGGAGATGAACTGCGCCCCGAAGCTCGCCTGGTACAGCTCCACGTTCTTCTGCCGGAACCGTTCCTCCACCTCGCGCTGCCGGCCAAAGACCTTCACCAGCGCGTGCCCGGTGTACGTCTCCTCGATCTGCCCGTTGAGCTCGCCGGTGTGCCTCCACTGCGCCACGAACAGCTTCTGCGAGCGCTTGGCGATGACTGCGGTGGTCACGAGGGTCAGCGGAATGGTCACGAGCGCAATCAGCGCCAGCGTGGGCGAGAGCAGCAGCATCATCACCAGCACGCCCACGACGGTCAGCAACGAGGTCACGGCCTGGCTGATGGACTGCTGCAGGCTCTGCGAGATATTGTCGACGTCGTTGGTGACCCGGCTGAGCAGCTCGCCGCGCTGCACGGAGTCGAAGTAGCGCAGCGGCAGCCGGTTGATCTTGGCCTCGATCCGTTCGCGCAGCCGGAACACCGTGCGCTGGACGACGCCGTTGAGAATGTACGCCTGCATCCAGCCKAACGCCGAAGCCAGGACATACAGCACCAGCGCCCACAGCAGCACGGTGGCCAGCGCGGAGAAGTCGATTCCGGTGCCGGGTGTCAGCGTCATAGCGCTGAGCATGTCCGCTTTCTGGTTCTCCCCGGCCGCGCGCAGCTGGGCAATCAGCTGCTCCTGGCTTACCCCGGCGGGCAGCTGCTTGGACACGACGCCGGCGAAAATCAGGTTGGTGCCCTCGCCCAGCAGCCGGGGACCGATCACCGAGAACGTGACGCTCACGACGGCGAGCATCAGGACCAGCGTCAGCCACAGCCGTTCGGGCCGGAGCTCGCCCAGCAGCCGCTTCGCGGACGGCCAGAAGTTCATCGCCTTCTCCACCGGAATGTTCATCCCGGCAAACGGGCCCCCGCGGCCGGGGCCTCCCGCCGGGCGGGGAATCCGTAGCGGGGCCTGCGCACCGGGAGCCCCGCCGGGAGCGCTGCCGGGACCGGCGGGCACGGCGGCCGGTGCCCCGGTGGCGGGGGCCGGCGTCGGCGCCTTGTCGGTGCGGCTCATACGGCCTCCTCCGCTGCGAGCTGGGAATTAACAATCTCCTGGTACGTCTCGGACGTCGCCAGCAGCTCCTCGTGGGTGCCGTGCGCGACGATCCTGCCGCGGTCCAGCACCAGGATCTGGTCCGCGTCCACGATGCTGGAGACCCGCTGGGCGATGATCACCAGGGTGGCCCCGGCGGTGTGCTGCTTGAGGGCCAGCCGCAGCCGGGCATCCGTGGCGGTGTCCAGTGAGGAGAAGGAGTCGTCAAAGATGTAGAGCTCGGGCCGCTTCACCAACGCCCGGGCAATCGCGAGCCGCTGCCGCTGGCCGCCGGAGACGTTAGTGCCGCCCTGCGAGATCGGCGCGTCCAGCCCGCCCTCCATTTCCCGGACGAAGTCCTCCGCCTGGGCAATGCTGAGGGCCTGCCACAGCTCGGCCTCGGTGGCATCGGGCTTGCCGTAGAGCAGGTTGCTGCGCACCGTGCCGGAGAACAGGTAGGGCTTCTGCGGGACCAGTCCGATGTGCCCCCACAGCAGGTCCGGGTGGAGMTCGCGCACGTCCACGCCGTCGATCCGCACCGAACCGGACGTCGCGTCGAAGAGCCGCGGCATCAGGTTCACCAGGGTAGTTTTCCCGGAGCCGGTGCTGCCGACAATCGCCGTCGTCTGCCCCGCGCGGGCGGTGAAGGTTACGTCCGAGAGCACCGGCTGCTCGGCGCCCGGGTAGGYGAACCCGACGTCGTGCATCTCCAGTTCGCCCCGGGCAGCCCGCCCGGCCGCTCGCGAAACCGGGTGCGCCGGCGGCCGGACGCTGGATTCGGTCCCGAGCACCTCGCTAATCCGGTCCGCCGAGACGGAGGCCCTTGGGATCATGATGGCCATGAAAGTGGCCATCATGACGGACATGAGAATCTGCATGAGGTAGCTCAGGAACGCGATCATGGTGCCCACCTGCATGGAGCCGTCCTCGATCCGGAACGCCCCGAACCAGATCACGGCCGCGCTGGAGACGTTGAGCACCAGCATCACGGTGGGGAACGCGAGCGCAATGAGCCGCCCGGCCCGAAGCGCGGTATCCGTGACGTCCTCATTGGCGCGGGCGAACCGGGCGGTCTCCACGTCCTCGCGGACGAAGGCCCGGACCACCCGGATGCCGGTGAGCTGTTCGCGCAGGACCCGGTTGACGGTGTCGATCCGGGCCTGCATGAGCCGGAACAGCGGCACCATCCGGATGATGATCGACCCCACCGCGGCCAGCAGCACGGGTACGCTGACCGCTATCAGCCAGGACAGCTGCAGGTCCTGCCGCATGGCCATGATCACCCCGCCGATGCAKAGCATGGGCGCCGTGACCATCAGCGTGGCGGACATCAGGACCAGTTGCTGGACCTGCTGGACATCGTTGGTAGACCGGGTGATCAGGCTGGGCGGCCCGAACCGGGTGACTTCCTGCTCGGAAAACTCCGCCACCCGGGTGAAGATGGCGCCCCGGACGTCCCGGCCCAATGCCATCGCGGCCTTCGCGCCGAAGTACACCGCGGCGATGGTGCAGGCGATCTGCAGCAAGGTCACCATCAGCATGATGCCGCCGATGCGCAGGATGTAGTCCGTGTCCCCCTTCGCGACGCCCTGGTCAATGATGTCCGCGTTCAGGGTGGGCAGGTAGAGCGAGGCGATGGACGCCGCCAGCTGAAAAACGACGACGGCGAGCAGCAGCCGCCGCTGCGGCCGCAGGTATTCAACGAGCAGCTTCCAGAGCATCCGGTCTCCACTTCACGCGTCACGGACAGTTTCACACAGAACGATGTGAGGGTCAGTTTACGTCCGGATTCAGTGAGCGGGCCGGGTTCCTCTCAGGGCGAATCGAGGGCACGCAGGCTGTKCAGCGTGTCCCCTAGCCGTTCAGCACCACGTTCACCGGCGGCTCGCCCGCCCGCATGAGGTCGATCTGCCGCTGGAGCAGCCGGCCCATCCGCGGCCGCATCGCCGAGCTCGCCCCGCCCACGTGCGGGCTGATGATGACGCCGGGGGCCCGCCACAGCGGGTGGTCCTGCGGCAGGGGCTCGGGATCGGTGACGTCCAGCGCGGCGCGGATCCGGCCGGTGGCGGTGTGCCGGACCAGGGCGTCGGTGTCCGCTACCGGGCCGCGGGCTACATTCACCAGCAGGGCGCCGTCGGGCATGGCCGCGAGGAAGGCGTCGTCCACGAGGTGCCGGGTGGAGTCGCTGAGCGGAACCCCCACCACCACGATGTCGTGCTCCGGCAGCAGCGCGTGGAGCTCCGCGATGCCGTGAACAGGGCCGCGCTCGTCCGTCCGTTCCCTGCTGGCCACCCGGGTCACGCTGGTCTCGAACGGAAGGAGCCGGTCCTCGATCGCCTTGCCCACCCCGCCGTAGCCAACGATCAGGACGCGGCGGTCGGCCAGGCTGGCGGTGGGCCKGGCATCCCATCGGCCCTCCCGCTGGTTCTTGAGGAGGCGGGGGAACTCGCGCTGGCTGGCCARGATGAGGGCCAGCGCCAGTTCCGCGGTGGAGGTTTCGTGGACGCCGGCCGCGTTGGCGAAGACCCTGCCGGAGGGCAGGAAGTCCGCCACGCCGTCGTACCCGATCGACTGGCTCTGCACCAGGGCCGTGTCCACGGCCTCCAGGTGTTGCAGGACCTGCGGGCCGCCCATGTACGGCGGCACCACGATGTCGATCCGCGGCCGGGGCGGCTCACCGGCGAAGTCCCATTCCAGGACGGCGACGTCCGGGTGCGGCTGAAGGTATTCACGCAACGCGGCGTCCGGCAGGCTGACAGTAATTTTCCGGGTCATGAATGCCAGCGTAGTAGAGCCGCCGGCCGTACCTCACGGCGCGGACTCCCCTGACATCCGGGCGCCGTTCGGGATAGGGTCCACAACAACAGGCGTTGGAGTGCAGGGGAAGGCGGCGCGCGTGGCGGCTCGGATCGGGATCATTGGCGGCGGGATCGTGGGCATGGCGATTGCCCGTGCCCTGGTCCGGACCGGGGACGTCGACGTCACGGTCCTGGAAAAGGAGCACCGGGTGGCCGCACACCAGACGGGCCACAACTCCGGTGTGGTCCATGCCGGCCTGTACTATCAGCCGGGATCTCTCAAGGCCGTCCTGTGCGCCCGCGGCCGAGCTCTCACCCGCGACTACTGCCGGGACAGGGGCCTGCCGTACCGCGAGCTCGGCAAGCTGGTGGTCGCGGTGACCGAGGCGGAACTTCCGCGGCTCGATGAGATCGAGMGCCGCGCCCGGGAGAACCGCGTCCCGGACGTGAAACGGMTCAGCCGGGCGGAACTGCGCGAGATCGAACCGCACGCCGCCGGCGTGGCGGCCGTCCACTCGCCGCACACCGCCGTCGTGGACTACGCCGCCATCACCGAAGCCATGGCGCAGGACGTGCGGAGCGGTGGCGGATCCGTGCTCCTGGGCCAGGAGGTTACGGCCGTCAACAATGCTGGCGCCGTGCACGTCTCCACGCCGGCCGCCACACACACCTTCGACCGGCTGGTGGTGTGTGCCGGGCTGCAGTCGGACGTCGTGGCCAGGATGGTCGGGGCCCGCCCGTCGCCCGCGATCCTGCCGTTCCGCGGCGAGTACTGGGTGATGGCCGCCGCCCGGAGCCACCTGGTCCGGGGCATGATCTACCCGGTGCCGGACCCGCGCTTCCCGTTCCTGGKCGTGCACTTCACCCGCGGCGTGTACGACGACGTCCATGTGGGCCCCAACGCCGTGCCGGCCCTGGCGCGGGAGGGCTACTCGTGGGCCCGGGTGTCCGTGCCGGACACKCTGGCCTCGCTCCGGTGGCCCGGCGCCCCGGCCCTGGCACGGCAGCACTGGCGGATGGGGGCCCGGGAAATCTCGGCGTCGCTGCTCAAGCCGCTGTACTTCCGGCAGGCCCGGCAGTTCCTGCCCGAACTGCAGCCCGGTGACCTCGCCAGGAAGGCCGGTGCCGGGGTCCGCGCCCAGGCGTGGGCTGCCGACGGTTCCCTGCTGGACGATTTCGCCGTGGACCRGCTGGGCGCCGTCACACTGCTGCGCAATGCGCCCTCCCCGGCGGCGACCTCCGCCCTGGCGATCGCTGACTACGTCCTGGAGCACCACCTGCAGGTTGCCCCGCACCGGCTGCGCCCCTAGGACTTTGGAAAGACTTCGGGCGGCGCCCCGCGCGGTCCGTGGACTTCGCCTGTGGCCGCGCCTAACGTCGGAGACACCACCCTTGCCAGTCAAGAACCTGTCGAAACGATCCGCCTCAGCACGCGTGTACTGAGCACCCAGTTAAGTCCGGAGGGCCCACGCATATGACGACTCCGGGCCCGCGGCCGGACGCGCCTCACCACCGCCGGAACGTGATTCTGGTCTGGGCCGCCGCCGCGCTGGTGCTGGCCKCCGTCGTCGTCTTCGGTGCCATCCGCACCGGACCGTCGCCCGAGGGCGACTTCCTGACGGTTAGCCACAGGGAGGCGCAGAGCCAGTCAGCGGCGGCGCCAGCGCCGGCGCCCGGCGCCGCCGTCGACCTCCCCGCCGAGATCCAGCGGATCATCGGCGAACATCCCGATCACAGGATCGGCGTCGCCATCATGGACACCAGCGACGGAGCGCTGCGGAGCTACGGCGATGTGGCACCCTACACGGCGGCGAGMACGGCGAAGGTCCTGACGGCTGCCGCCTACTACCACCTCGTGGAAACCGGCGAAAAGTCGCTCGATACTCAACTGGGCGCGTTCACCGCGGCGTTCCAGCTCAAGGCCATGATCAATACCAGCAGCGACGACTCGTGGATCCTGCTGATGCGGGACATCGGCTACCCCCGACTGACCGAGTACGCCGCCACAATGGGCATCACCTACGATCCCGAGCAAAACCTCCTCGCCCCGGCCGACATGGCCCGGCTCCTCCAGCAGCTCTCCACGGGCAAGCTCCTCAATACCGGGCACACCGCCGAGCTGCTGGGCTACATGCAGCACACCAATGACGAGGACCTCATCCCGKCGGCTGTCTCCCCGGAGATCACCGTCCACCACAAGTACGGCGTGGTGGAAGGATACGTCCACGACGCCGCGCTGCTCAGTGCCGGCGACCGCTCCTACGCGGTGGTCATCTACACGTGGGGCCCGGACGACGCCGACAGCGMGGCCCGTCTGGACCTCATCCATGAGCTGACGCATCAGCTCACCGGTGCCCTGTTCGGGCAGTAGCCAGCACTGGGACGGTTAAAAGTCCGAATATCAACCGTTCAAGGGTGGCGCACGCCCCGTTACAGGGGCAGGATGAAAGAAGGCCCCGGAAGTCCTCCCGGTTCACGTAAGCGTCGGCGGAAAATTGCAGCGACCGGCTTCGCGCGGACTTCACCGCGCCGATGCGCACGGAGTTGGCGGACCGTCCGGAGCCGGGCTGTTCCTGGGAGTCGCCGTGATCCGCATCCTCATAGCCGAAGACGACGAACGCATGTCCCGCTTCATCGAAGAGGGCCTGCGCGCGGCTGGCTACGACCCGAGCGTGGTCGCCGACGGCGTCACAGCGGTGGACTTGGCAGCCAGCGGCGAATTCGATCTCCTGCTCCTGGCTGCCGGGCTTCGCCGGCTTGACGGCTTCACCGTCCTGGCGGCCCTACGCCAAGGGCAGGCTGGGATCCCGGTCATCTTCCTCACGGCCCCCGGGTCACCCGCGGATACTCTCACAGCGCTGGAGGGCGGCGCCGACGACTGCATCGTCAAGCCGTTTCCCCTCGAGGAACTTGAGGCCCGTGTCCGGGCCCGGCTACGCACAGCCGATACCGGCGATCCGCTCGCGGGGAGCATCATGCGCTACGGCCCGCTGGAGCTGAACCTGCACGCCCTCACGGTCAGCGTCGACGGCAGGACGGTAGAGCTCTCCGCCCGCGAATTCGCCTTGGTGGAAATGTTCCTGCTGCACCCGGGGCAGATCCTGAGCCGGCAACAACTGCTCAGCCACGTCTGGGGCCGCGACTTCGACGGCACGTCCAACGTCGTGGACGTGCATGTGCGGCAGTTGCAGCTGAAGATCGGCGCAGACCGCATCCTCACCGCCCGCGACGCCGGCTACCGCCTGGGCTAGGCGGACTTGGGCAGGCGCACTGGGCCAGCGCAGCGCCGGCGGGTTGCGGCCACGGGTACTAGCGCSCGGGTCTACCGGCCGAACAGCTTGGCGAAGAAGCCGGTCCCGGTGGTGGTTTTGGCGGTGGTTTCGCCCTCGTGGCCGCGGCAGCGGTCGGCGCTGGGGACGCCCCGCATGACCTGGTCAACATGCTGGCCGCAACCGGCCCAGGTGGTCTTTCCGCACTTCTTGCAGGCAACTGCACGGCACATCCGGGTACTCCTCTGTCGGTGGGTCTAAGGTGCTTTCAGCATACCCCCCGGGGTATATGGACTGCAAATCCGCTGCACCACGGAGAAGTCGCTCACGAGGGGTGGATTGGGGCCCGCTGCGGGCGGACGATAGAAGTACCGGACCCCGCACCTACGCCGGGCAGAATCCGGCGGCGAGCCGCCCATTGGGAACGGGCGAGCTAAAGCCGGGAGAGCCGACAGGCACCGGACACAACATCAGGGCGGAATGCGCACCGCGGGGACTGGGAAAAGAGCGACGTCGCAACTATTCACGGCTGAGCCCAGCCTTTCCGCGGCGATTTCGGACAGGCGCACACCGGATCCGGAATCTATCAAGCTGTGTGTGACAGCTGGTGGTTGGGGCGGTTGATCCACACCCCGCTGGGTGGGGATGGGATGCTCGGCGGACGGGTGTAGCGTTCGGGGTTTCGGGTGTAGTGCTCGTCGAGGATTTCCTGTCGGAGGGTCTTCACTGTGGTCCAGTACCCTGCGTGCACGGAGTCAGGCGTGTACCCGTTTAGGCCCGCGTGGCGGTGGTTCTCGTTGTAGTCGRCAAAGAATCCCTGCATGTAGCGGCGGGCGTGCCCGAGTGAATCGAAGCGGCCCGGGAACGGCAGGGAGTATTTCACGGTCTTGAACAGCGATTCGATGAACGGGTTGTCGTTGGAGGTCCGGGGCCGCGAATGCGAGGGGCGGATCCCCAGCATCCGCAATACATCATAGGTTTGGCCGGCGCGCATCGCCGCCCCGTTGTCGGCATGCATCACCGCCGGTGCGCCCCAGTTGGTCAGCACGGCCTGCTCCATCAACTCCGCGGCCTGGGCCGCGGTTTCGTGCTGCTCCACCCGGTGCCCGACGACCTTGCGGGAGTAGACATCCATGACCGTATACAGCTTCAGGTGCTGCCGGCCGGGGCCGTGCAGGTCCGTGATGTCCCAACACCACAACTGGTTCGGCCCGGCGGCTTCCAGGACCGGCTTGGACCGGCCGGCACCGGTKCCGGGGGCCCGTCGGGGCCGCCGGTCCCCGTTCTGCCCGGCCCGCTTCACGATCCGGTGCGTGGAGGCCATCGAGGCATAGTATTCCCCGGCATCCAGCAAACGGTGCCAGGCCTGGGTGATGGAGAGGTCCTCGAATTCCGGTGCGTTCAGCCTCTMCAGCAAGGCCCCGGCGTCCTCCTCGCTGATCCGGTTCGGATAGGCGCGGTCCGTGTGCGGGACCTTGATGCCTCGGGCAGGGGCCGGTGCCAGGGACCGGTACCAGTACATGTGGGACACCCCGGCCACGCGGCAGGCCGCCCGGATGGCCCATTTCGCGGCGATCAGGCCTGCGACTATGCCGAGGAGGATTCCCCGGCGCTCTGCTACTCCGGGCGTTCCGGCGCCGTCGTCGCCAGCCAGTCCGGGCGCCCCGGTTCCTTCTCCTCCAGGTGCGGGTCCGTCGCTGCCGCGCTCCTGGCCAGGGCGTCCAGGAGCGCGGACGCTTTTCCCAGGATGTCTACGGCCGCCTCGGATTTCTCCAGCTTGGCCMGCAACTTCTCGTTCTCCCGGCGCAGCCGGTTCAGCTCCTCACGCTCACGGCTGTTCATCCATCTGCTCCTTTCCGCCGCGGGCGGCTCCACCGTCGGCTGCGGGGGCGTCATCCGGCCCTGTTCCCGGGCCGCGGCCCAGTCCCGCATCGTTATCGGGGCAACGCCGGCCGCCCGGCAGAACGCGGCCTTCGCACCCCGGTCGAGGCACTTGTCGTACTCCAGCAGCAACGACCACTTCTGCTCCTTCGAGAAGTTGTGGTTCCGGGAGGGACGCTGGGGAATTTCAAACATTGATGATCCGTTCCCCGCCCCACATGCCAGACCCAACTGAAAACACTATGTAACAGCCAAGCCTGACACGTGGGGGATCCGGGGTGCACCCGTCCGCTTCCGTAGCGGTCGCCGGAATCCGCCGCGAATTCCTGCCGCCGGTTGACACCCGGCACACGGTACGGTTCAATCTTTTGCATATGCTGAAATAACAGTTCCACGATACGAATATCTTGTCCGTATAGCCCTACACCGTGGATGCCAGCATTGACGCAAAGGATCTGGCACATGCTGTTGGAAGACTTTAACGCGGCCGGACGCGCCGAGGCCGCGGCCGCGCTGCGACCCTGCCTGGACATAGAGCGGTGGATCGAGGAGATCGTCCAGGGTCGGCCGTTCGGCAGCGCCGCGAGCCTTCTGGAAGCCGCCAACCGTGCAGCGGAACCCTTTACCGGGCAGGAGGTGGAGGCCGCCCTGGCCCACMATCCACGCATCGGCGAACGGGCCGCAGGAAAYAGCACGGAGGCCCGGCTCTCCCAGTCGGAGCAGGCAGGCCTGGGCATTCCGGACCCGGCCGTTGCGGCGGCCATCGCCGAGGGGAACCGGAGCTACGAAGAAAAATTCGGCCAGGTCTTCCTGATCCGCGCCGCCGGCCGGAGCCGGGAGGAAATCCTCGCCGCCCTCAACACCAGGCTCGCGCACACCCCGGAACAGGAACAAGCAATCATCGGCCAGCAGCTGCGCGAAATCGCGGCACTCCGACTCGAAGGACTGATCGGCACATGAGCACCTCCCACGTCACCACCCACGTGCTGGACACCGGCACCGGCAAACCCGCCGCCGGCGTCGCCGTCACCTTCCACAGGCTCGACGGCGAGCGTTGGGTCAAGATCGCGGCAGGCGCCACAGACGACGACGGCCGCATCAAATCCCTCGGGCCGGACAAGCTTCTGTCCGGCACGTACCGGCTGGGCTTCGACACCGGACGCTACTACGAGGCCGCCGGGACCGAGACCTTCTTCCCMGAGGTCACTCTGACCTTCGCCGTGTCCGAATCCCAGGACCACTACCATGTCCCGCTCCTACTGAGCCCCTTCGCTTACTCCACGTACCGCGGCAGCTAACCAAACCCTCGGGCCGTTATTAGGTACACGCTCGCCCCGCCATCCACCCCGAATCACACCGGGAACAGGCTCCCTGTCGGATGGCGGGGCGAAGCCATGCCCGGGCGCAGCCCGCACAGCATCGCCGGCACCCCGGCACCCCGGCACGGAACCCCGCCCCAGTCACAAACGACATTTTTCGCGGGAACGCAACCGGCAGGCCTGCACCCCTTGACAGTGGCTCACGTCACTTCTATTCTCAATTTTGGGATCCCAAATTGGGATCCCACAACAAGCAAGCTTGCCGGGCCCCGACTCCCCTGGGTTCCGCACCTGATGTCAGGCCAGATATCAGCCCTCACAGCAGCACCGGGAAGCCCGCGCATAGGACGGCCCCACACCCCGGCCTCCTGGCCGCGAACGAATTGAATCTCTCACCCGCCGGCATTTTTCCTCTCTCTGAAGGAGAAGTTGTGTCTCTTCGAAATACCGAACCCCCCGTACAGGAAACCTCAGCACCCGACGCTGACGCCGCAAGCCCCAAGGACCGCGTGCAACGACGCACTAATGTCCGCTGGAAAATGTTCCTCCTCCTGCTGGTCCTCGTGTCCGTGAACTACATTGACCGAGGCTCCATCTCGGTAGCCCTGCCCATCATCCAGAAGGAATTCAACATGGCCCCGGAGCTCGTGGGCCTCCTGCTCTCGGCCTTCTTCTGGACCTACGCCCTCATGCAGATCCCGGTCGGCTGGCTGATCGACAAGTTCGGCCCCCGCAAGGTAATGACCGCGTCCTGCGTCGGCTGGGGTGCCGCCACGGCAGCCTCCGGCCTGGCCGGCGGATTCCTCAGCATGTTCATCGCCCGCCTGGGCATCGGCGTCACCGAGGCCGGAGTCATGCCGGCGGGCGGAAAGCTGAACGCCATCTGGATGCACAAATCCGAACGCGGCCGCGGCGCAACCATCCTTGACGCCGGTGCCCCGCTGGGCGCCGGGCTGGGCGGCATCCTCATCGCAGGACTGATCGCATCGACGGGCAGCTGGCGGAGCTCGTTCATCATCGCCGGCGTCGCGACGGTCCTCATGGGCCTCGCCGTGTGGTGGTACGTCCGGGACAACCCGCGCCAGCACCGCGGAGTCAACGACGCCGAGGCCGAGTACCTCGAGGCCTCCCACGCCGCGGAAGACGCCGAAGCCGAACTCGAGGGCAGCAAGGGAAAGCGTGCCCTGCTCCCCTACCTGAAATTCCGTTCATTCTGGGCCATGTGCTTCGGCTGGCTGGGCTTCAACGGAGTTTTCTACGGCCTGCTGACGTGGGGCCCGCTCTACCTGTCACAGGCCAAGGGTTTTGACCTGAAGACCATCGGCTGGTCCACCTTCGTGATCTTCGGCGCCGGATTCGTCGGAGAAATCCTCGGCGGCACCATCGCGGACAAGTGGAGGGCCGCCGGCGCCTCGGCCAACCGGGTCATGCGCACCCTCCTGGGCATCTCCAGCGTCGTTGTGATCGGCGGCCTTGTCGGCGTAACCGTCGTGCCGGAGCCGACGACGGCGGTGGTCCTCCTCTCCGTGGTGATGTTCTTCCTGCGCTGGGTGGGCCTCTTCTGGAGCATCCCCTCCATCCTGGGCGGCCGGACCAACGCCGGTGTCCTGGGCGGCGCCATGAACTTCAGCGGCAACATCTCGGGCTTCGTCACCCCGATCGCCGTCGGCCTGATMGTCGGCGCCACCGGCTCGTACACGTGGGCGCTGCTGTACTTCGTCKGTTCGGCGATCATCATGGGAGCATCCGTACTGACGCTGAACTACAACAAGCGGCTCCCTGTCTAAGCTAGGCAACGCAACACCTGTTCCCGGAGCCGGKAACGCAGTGCCAAAAAKAACCCGAATGGAGCACCATGCTTACCGCTGAAGAAACCCAGGACAAGGAACGCCCCCTCCGGGAGGCTGTCCGGGACACCCTCCGCACCAGGATCTTTGAAGGGCACTACGTTCCCGGCACCAGGCTGGTGGAGCGCGACCTCGCCGCCGAATTCAACGTCTCGCGCCTCCCGGTCCGCGAAGCGCTGCGCATGCTGCGCCAGGAAGGCCTGGTCAGCGACCGCGGCGCGCGGGGAGCCGAAGTCAGCACGCTCAGCCCCAAAGACGTGGAGGATCTCTTCGACGTCCGCCAGTCGCTCGAAGTGTTGGCCTGCAGGCTGGCCGCGACCCGCGCAACGCCGGAGGCCCTTGGTGCGCTGCAAACCCTGTTGGACGAAGCGGACCGCTGCCTTGCCAAGGGTGCCGTCATGGAAGCCCACCGGGCCAACAGCGAATTCCACGATGCCATCACCCGGATCGCGGACAACGGCTTCCTCAAGTCCGCGCTCGAACCCCTCCAGGGCCGGATGCACTGGCTGTTCCGGCATGTGAGCGACCTCCCCGAACTCATCGAGGAACACCGGGCCCTGTACGCCGCGATCGCCAGCGGTGACCCGGACCGGGCGGCTGCCCAGTCGGCGTCGCATATCGACAAATACCGGGAACAGTTTCCGGAGGATTTCCGCCGGACGGAACCCGCCCTTCATCGGAAGAACACATGAAACTCCTCGTCATCAACCCCAACATCAGCAACGACGTCACCGCGCTGATCGAATCCGAGGCCCGGCGCTCCGCCTCGCCCGGAACGGAACTGCTGGTCCGCACCGCAGGCCACGGCGTCGAATACATTGAAACCCGCTTTGAATCCCTGATCGCCGCCGGCGCCGTCGCCGAAATCATCGCCGAGTACACCCGCGACGGGTCCGGACCCCGCACCGAAAACGGGATCGACGGCGTCGTGGTCGCGGCGTTCGGAGACCCCGGCATGCCCGCGCTGAAGGAACTGACCGACGTCCCGGTCATCGGGATCACCGAGGCCGCCCTGTGCGCCGCGGCACTGCAGGGTCACCGGTTCTCGATCATCGCCATCTCGGACCGGATCCGGCCCTGGTACTTGGACTGCGTGGAACGCTTCGGGCTCGGTGGCCGGTTGGCCTCGATCCGGTCCATCAACGAGACCCTCACCGGCATCGGCTCCGTGCAGCAGGACTTCAAGGAGACCCTGCTGGCACTCAGCCGCCAGGCCGTCACCCAGGACGGGGCCGACGTCGTCATCCTCGCCGGCGCGCCGCTTGCCGGCCTTGCCCGCGAGCTGGCCGGCCAGATCCCTGTCCCCGTGGTGGACGGCATTTCCGCCGGCATCCAGATGGCACAGTCGGTGGTCAACCTCCAGTCCGGACCGCACCGGGCCGGCGCCTTCGCGCCGCCTCCGGTCAAGCCCCGCCGAGGGCTCTCGGACAACCTCGACGCCGCCCTCACGACGGCGCAGAACGCTGCCCGGGCAGTCGCCGGGTCCCACTGATAGTCCAGCCCCGCTGATAATCCAGCCCCGCTGACAACCCCGTCCCACTAACTTCATCCTCGAAGGAGGACAACGATGTCCCACGCCCCAGACCTTGTCATTGCCCACGGCACCGTGGTCAACAGTTTCGGCCGCCAGGCTGCGCACGTGGTGGTGCACGGCGGGAAGATCGTCCAGCTCGTGGACGCTTCCGAACCCGTCCCCGCCGCCGCCCGGACCATCGACGCCGCCGGCCGGATGGTGATTCCCGGCGGCGTTGACGGTCACTGTCACGTCGCCCAGGTAACCGGACGGTTCCGCACCCTGGATGACTACCGCACCACCTCCACCGCTGCCCTCTGGGGCGGCACCACCACGATCATCGACTTCGGCATCCCCCGCGACGCTCGGGAGACCCCGCTGGCCGCGGTCCTGCACAAAAAGGAACTGGCCCGCGAGTCCCGCTGCGACGTCGCCCTCCACGGCTCGGTTGTCCAATGGGACGAAACCGTGCCCTGGCAGCTCGACCAGCTTGCCGCCGAAGGTGTCCGTTCCGTCAAGATGTACACCACCAACCGGGGCACCACCATGGCCGACGGCGACACCATCGTGAAGGTCATGCGCGAGATGGTCCGGCTCGACGGCCTGACCTACATCCACGCCGAACACGACCCCATCATTGCCGACTGCACCCGGCAGCACGCGGACGACGGCCGGATCGGCATTGAACACCTGCACCGGACCCGGCCCGAACTCGCGGAGGAAATCTCGGTCAAGGAGACCCTGGCGATGGCCGAATATACCAACGCCCCCGTCTACTTCGTGCACCAGTCCACGCCGGGAGCCGTGGACCTCGTCGCCGAGGCCCGCAGCCGCGGCCAGGAGGCCTACTCCGAGACATGCCCGCACTACCTCACCCTGGACGACACCGTCTACGGCACGTCCTTCCCCGAGTGGTACGCCTGCTGCCCGCCKATGCGAAGCGCCGAGACCGTCGCTGCGCTGCGGGACCGGCTTGCCGACGGCGCCATCCACACAGTGGCCTCGGACCACTCCTGCTACGACCTCGCGCAGAAGCGCGAGCGGACCGATGACATCCGGGCCATGCCGCACGGCCTGCCCGGGGTGGAAACCCGCATGCCGGTCACCTTCACCGCCATGATGGACGCCGCCGGCGGAGCGGCCCGGGTGGAGGATTTCGTGGAAGTGTTCGCCGCCGGGCCGGCCCGGATCAACGCCCTCCCGGGCAAGGGCATCATCGGTCCCGGGTTCGACGCCGATCTCGTCGTGTTCGACCCGGCGCGGGAGCGCGCCGTCGACGGCGCCGCCCTCCACATGGGGACCGATTTCTCGCCGTTTGACGGCCGGACGCTCACGGGCTGGCCCGACGTCGTGGTGTCAGCCGGACGGGTGGTGCTCGACGCCAACGGCTTCCACGACCCCGGCCCTGTCGGAAGCTTCGTGGCCCGCAACGGATTCCGCGAACACCAGGCCGCGGCCGGCGCCGCTTCCGCACCCAGCACCGTCCCCGCCACCCGTTAGGAGCCCCCGTGCCTTCCGCAAACCGTCCCACCCGCATCGGCATGATCGTGCCGTCCTCCAACACCTGCCTCGAACCGCAGAGCTACCGCATCCTGGGCGACCGCGACGACGTCACCATCCACTTCGCGAGGATCCAGGTCACGAGGATCGCCCTCGACGATTCCTCCGACAAGCAGTTCGACGCCCCGGTCATGCGGGCCGCCGCCGAGATCCTGGCCACCGCCGACGTCGACGTCATCGCGTGGAACGGCACCTCGGGCTCCTGGCTCGGCGCCGGTCACGACCGCGAACTCGTCCAGGAAATACAGGACGCCACCGGCATCCCCGCCACCACCTCCACGCTGGCCTACATGGAGGCCTTCCGATCCTTCGGCACCGAACGGATCGGACTGTTCACCCCTTATACGGAGGACGTCAACCGCGCGATCGTGGCGTCGTACGAACGGGACGGGATCAAGACGCTTGACCACCGGTTCCTCGGCCTGAGCGACAACGAATCATTCGCCCGGGTCTCCGACGCCGAAATGCGGCCCGGATCGCTGGAACTCGCGGCTTCGAACCCGGACGCGCTCGTCTACCTCTGCACCAACCTTTACGGCGCCAACATTGCCGAGGAAATCGAAGCGGCCATGGGCGTACCCGTGCTTGACTCGGTGGCCGTGACACTGTGGCACTGCCTCAAGATGACCGGAGTCCCGCTGCTCTCCCCGCGCTGGGGCAGGCTGCTCGCCTCGGCCTGAGCGACACCCCGGTTAACAAGCAACGCGGGGCAGATACGGCCGGTGCCGGGCTTAATGGGCCACATCTKACCCCGCGTTGCTTGTGGGCCCTATCGCCCGATTGTGACTGCGGGCCAGAGGTGATGCGCCGCTGA
Organism: Arthrobacter sp. 10T413_2; assembly: GCF_056394205.1. Taxonomy (NCBI): domain Bacteria; kingdom Bacillati; phylum Actinomycetota; class Actinomycetes; order Micrococcales; family Micrococcaceae; genus Arthrobacter; species Arthrobacter sp. 10T413_2. Next base: position 93,186 of record NZ_JBFTHK010000003.1, read on the forward strand.
TGTTGACGCGCCCGGTCCCGCGTCGATAATCTCGAATTGCAAGAAAGTTTTCTCACAGAATGAAAACTTGAGCCAACCATTCAACGATGAAAAGAGGCTGGACGTGGCTGCAGGAGAAGATACCTCCMATATCCTCAGCGGGTTGACAAACCAGCTGCCTGATCGTGATCCGGAAGAGACCGCCGAGTGGCTGGAGTC